>JAPLUI010000016.1 GCA_026397725.1 Verrucomicrobiota bacterium
GCTTTTCCACCCGTTTCGCAAGCTCTGGGTGCTCGATCATTCACCAAAGTTAATCTGGCCCCCGATTCTCGGCCATTTCACGTTGAAATCTGTCTAGTTTTGCTCCGGCAAAAAATCTAGTTTTGAACCGTCGCCGACAGCCAGTTCTCCCGGAATTGACAATTCCAATGACCATAATATGAAAACCGGATTCTTATTTGTATTGATTCCCGCATGAGGGTACTAGCCCGGATGATTCACCGCGGCCCGCATGCAAGAGCAAGGCGGCGCACCCGGCAGCAACCTGCCGGTTAGGGTTTTTTCTTCCGGATTTCCTTCGCATCTAGCACAAAGGCGCTTCTGCCGTGAGTGCCTATGACCAAATCGCCTTGCCGGGGATGCACCGCGATGTCGTGCACGGGTGTGGTCGGCAGGTGGTTGCAGAGCGAATGCCAGGTCGTTCCGCGGTCCGTGGAGCAATAGATCCCCAGTTCGGTACCCACGTAGAGGATGTCCTTGTCGACCGGGTCCTCGCGAATGACATTGATGGCTTCGGAGGGGAGGTTTCCCGCGATGGACTTCCATGTCTTGCCGAAATCCGTGGACATATAGAGGTACTTTTCAAAGTCATCCTCCCGGTATCCGGTCTGCGAGACGAACACCGTTCCCACTTCATATTTCGATGCAACGACACGGCTTACCCAATTGTCAGGCAGGCCGTGGCTGATCTTCTGCCAGTTAGATCCGTCATTCCGCGTCACATGGACCTGGCCGTCATCGGTCCCGGCATAGAGCAGACCGTTTTGCAGTTCGGATTCGGAAATGTCAGTGATGGTTCCGTAGGGAACATCGCCGCGCTTCTCCGGTCCCGGATTCGTCGTCAGGTCGGGGCTGATGCAGGTCCACTGATCGCCCCTGTTGTGGCTCTTGAAGACCCTGTTAGCACCCGCGTAGAGTGTTTGCGGGTTGTAATGCGACAGGATAAAGGGAGTCATCCAGTTGAACCGCAACGGCGGCCCCCCCTCAGGTGCGCGGGGCTGGATGCCGGCACTCTTGCCGGTCTTCAGATCCTGGCGCGCCATACTGCCAAACATGCCCTCGGTATAGATCGTATCCGGATTGTCAGGGTCGGCCCTTGTGACATACTGATCGCCCCCGGCATGGGGGATTCGTTGCCAGTGCTCCTGGTCGGGGGCCATGGGTTTGGCGGCTCCGTAAAGCGCGCCGTTATCCTGGGTGCCTCCCATGATATGGTACGGCGTGGCTGCATCCACCGAGATCGCATAGAACTCGGCAATGGGCAGGTTGTTCACGTGAAGCCACGTCTTGGCTCTATCTTGAGATAGGTAGAGCCCGCCATCGTTCCCCAGCATGACCCGGTCGGGATTGTCACGATCGATCCACATGGCGTGACTGTCACAATGAACGCCGGCTTGGCCTGCGTCGGCAAACATGGCCGTGCACTTCTCCGTCCTGCTGGCAAAGGTCTTGCCTCCATCCGTTGAACATATCAGGTGAAAACCCACGACAAAAACCTCGTTTTCATTGTCGGGCGCGACCCGGATGAGGCAAAAATCATAACCGATACCCGTCGGGACATTGCCTTCGTGGGTCTTGCGCCAGCTTTCGCCCTTGTTATCGGAGCGATAAACTTTTCCCCCCTGGTAGTCGGCAATGATATAGACAACGTTCGGCTTGGAGCGTGCAATGGCGATGCCCATCCTGCCGGCGTGCTCTCCTTGGGGCAACCCCCCGCTCAAGCGTCTCCAGGTATCGCCCGCATCGGTCGTTTTGTAGATTCCGCTGCCGGGACCGGCCACGGAATTGTTCCAGGCTTTGCGGTCGCGCTCCCAGGCGGCAGCATACAGCGTCTTGTTGTCGGACGGGTCCATGGCGATTTCGGCGATCCCGATTTTCTCGGAGATATAGAGGGCCTTCTTCCAGGTTTTCCCACCGTCGGTGGTCTTGAACACGCCGCGTTCCTCGTTATAGGTATATTGGTGCCCCATGGCGGCCACATACACGACATCCGGGTTCTCGGGATCGATTATAATCCGCGCGATATGGTGCGAGTCGTGCAGTCCCATGTTTTGCCATGTCTTGCCCGCGTCCATGGACTTGAACACCCCCGTGCCGGCAAAGGAACTGCGGGCCATGTGACGTTCGCCCGTTCCCACCCAGAGCAGGTTGGGGTCTTTGTCGCATCCTGTCACGACAGAAATGGCGTTTGTGGACTCGTTCTCAAAGATGGGTTCCCATGCGGTGCCATTGTTTCCGGTCTTCCACAGGTTGCCCGATCCCACTCCGACATAGATGGTTGAATTTTGGCTTCTGGGACTCCAAATGCTTTCGATTTTTCCTCCCTGTATCCTGGGACCAACCGCCAGCCATTGCAAATCCTTGAAGATCGATTGCTCCTTCAGCTTCACATGCTGATCCCATGACTGCATGCGGGCCACGGGATCGGTGGCCGGGCTCTTTGCGCTGCTGTGGGTGCCCTCTGCACACCATGCGCATGGCATGGTGCAGGAAACCCACAGGATAAGACCATAGACGCGCGCGTTGCTCACCCTATGACTCCAAGCTCCGCCAGCGGATTCCGTTAGAGATGGAAATCTGCTGGAAATTGCCTTGGGAGTTGGTGGCGCATGAGAAAACCGGGTTTGCAAAGCGGGAGCAACGGGGTTGATGACACCGCTGGGGAGGACGTGCGGTTTGCTGTTAGCTGGTGCCGCGCGGAGACCGCACAGCGCGGGGGGGCTCACGCCGATGCCGGCCAAGGCCGATGAGCGGAGGAAGTGGCGGCGGCTCAGGGACCGCGTCAGGGAGTGGGTGGAGTGGGTCGTGTTCATGGTCTTGCCCGTCTAATCGTTTTTCATCGGTGTGCTGTTACTACTCTGATACGTGCCGGGACGATCTCATCCAGCCCGTCGCCGCCGACATCCTTCATGTTGGAAATCACCGCATGGCAGGGTCGGACGTCGCGGTCATGCTGCCAGAGCGCCCCTGCCAACTCAAGCTGTCCGTATTGGTATTTTAAAAACCAATACAAAGGGCTTTGGGCGGAGGCGCCTGCCTGACAAGGTTTGCGGTGTCGTGCCGTACGTATGGCTTGCCGAGCCGATCCCCTTCCTTCACGCCCATGCCGTTGAATTTGCTATTTCCGCCCTCCGGTCCGGCCACCGGTTGTTGGCAAGCCATGTCCCGAACCACTGTCCTTGCCGCCATTATTCTCACCATGTATTTTCTCTCGGACGGTGCTCCGGTCAGGGGGCAAATGGATAACTGGCGTGGAATTCATGTTTTGATTCGCTTTCAGAACCGTTATCGTCCCGTCGCCATTTCAACCATCTGCTTCAAAGCCGGCAAGAATAACGCGGTTTCGATGGCGGAAATGGCCCGCCAAAATTATGGACACACCGAAGAGATCGAATAATTGAAACAATCACCGTTACCATGCACCTTGACCTATGACCAGTACTACAAGCGCTTTGCGAGCCACTTTGGCTCCACGATAACCATGAACTTCTTCGATGATATCAACATTCGGGAGTTGAGTTATCGCAATTGGACGCCGGACTTCAACAATTTTTTGTTGCCTTCCAGCATGTGGTACGATCCGAGGAAAGTGTGGATTCCGCCGTTGATCTCTCACTTTTCAGATGAGGTCGGGCCGGAGCTTGCAAAGTACAACGAGTGGGCGGCACGTGCCAGGCTGCTGTTGCAAGGGGGGCGGCATGTTGCCGACATTCAATTATGAGGATTACAGCGTAATCATCATACCCAGCGTATCCGCGATACACTGGAGCAAGCTGCGGAAGATCAAGGCGTTCTATGACGCGGGGGGGAAGGTGATTGCCACGACGCAACTACCGACTTCGTCGGCCGAGTTGGGTCACGACCGCGAAGTTCGTGAAGTGATCGCAGCTCTTTCCCCGCCACTTCCGTGAATGATATGGGATATGCCAGGAAGGCCAATGAGGCTGGAGGCGCGTCTTACTTTGTTGTCTGCACACTGGCGCGACTGAAACTTGGACCGGTCCAGTCGGTGGTTTTTGTTGAAGTTCCTGCAAAGTCGTGGTATGTGAGGTTCACGGTCCCCGTGGACAACCCAGGTGCCTGTTGCCGATGACACACATCTTTTGTTAGTGGAGAGACAAACCATCATGAAAAGTAGCGCTATCAATTTACCCCTGTTTTCTGTTGCGGCCCTGTGGTTGGCGATGTGCGGGCATGCCCGGGTCGATGCTGCGGAGCCTGCACCCGCGGGAGCGGTGCCCGCCAAGCCGCGCCCCAACATTCTTTTCGTCGCCATTGACGACCTCAACGACTGGGGCGTCACGGCCTTGAGCGGCCGCCAAGGAGTCCATACGCCCAACCTGGATCGTCTCGCCGCGCGCGGGATGCTTTTCCTGAACGCGAATTGCGCCGCGCCGGCCTGCAACCCGTCGCGCACGGCCATCTTGACCGGGGTCGCGCCGCATGGTTCGGGCGTGTACAACAACAGCAGTGATTGGCGCGTCAACGAGCGGCTCAAGCCCGTGACGACGCTGCCAAACTACTTTCGTCAGCACGGATACACCGCCTACGGGGCCGGGAAATTGTTTCACAGCCTCGAGTGGCATGACGGCCCCACGGATGGCTACAACGATCCGGGAAGCTGGGACACCTACTTCCCCTCTTTCCAGCGGCAGATGCCCCACCGCGTGCTGCCCCCCGATCGCCCGCTGGCACGCGGCACCGGCACCCGCCCGCCTGACTTCTTTGACTGGGGCCCGATTCAGCAGCCGATGGAGTCCATGCCCGACCACCAGGTCATTGACTGGTCCATTGCGGAGCTGGGCAAGAAGCACGAGAAACCGTTTTTTCAAGCTGTCGGGATTTTCCGCCCGCACATCCCGTGGTATGTGCCCAAGCAGTTCTTCGACCTTTATCCGCTCGACCAGATCCAGCTTCCCTATGTGAAACCCGGCTGGCGCGAGAAGCTGCCGCCCGCCGCGCAACAAAGCGGCCAGGCCCGCCGCCAGTGGCATCAATGGATCCTTGACAACCATGAGTGGACCAAAGCGGTGCAGGGTTATCTGGCCAGTATCTCGTTCGCGGACTATCAACTGGGACGGCTCCTCGACGCCCTCGATCGCAGCCCGGAGAAGGACAATACCATTGTGATGCTCTGGACGGACCATGGTTTTCATGTGGGCGACAAGACCACCTGGGAGAAATTCACCCTTTGGGCCGAGTCCACCCGCGTGCCCTTCATCGTGGTCGTGCCCGGGATGACCCGGCCCGGCTCGCAATGCGTGCGGGCCATCAGTCTGCTCGACATGTATCCCACCCTGGTCGAGTTGGCCGGCCTGCCACCTTGCGACAAGAACCAGGGAATGAGTCTCGTGCCCTGGCTGCGCGATCCCGCCCGGCCCAAGGAACAGCCGGCGGTTATCACCAACGGCCGTGGCAACCATGCCGTGCGCGACGACCGCTGGCACTACATCCGCTACGCCAACGGCGACGAGGAACTCTATGACATGTCCGACGACGACAGCCAATGGGACAACCTCGCCGCCGACCCGAAGCATGCGGACGTCAAGGCCCGGCTCGCCCAATGGCTGCCCAAGGAAGACGCGCCAGACCAAGGCCCGACGCGCGGTGGCTTGGAGGGCCCGCCCCTGAAGCAGGGTGCCGGGCTCCGGATGGGCGGGGACGGCGCGACACCCGCAGGCACCGCGCAACCCATGCCAGGCCGGCGGCCTATCCAATTCAAGCCGCCCCTATGACTGCCGTGCATTTTGTGCCAGACAACTTTTGGTCGCCGCGGCTTGCCACCACGAATGGTCGATGGAATGAAACCGGTCACTAACAAACAACCTAACAAACCAACCAACCAAGAACCTATGAAATTGACAACTCTATATACAACCATTGGTACCCCGCTTGCGCTGGCATTCACCACGGCACTGGCGGCCTCGGCAGAGCCCGCTCCCCGCCCTAACATCGTGATCATTCTTGGCGATGACATGGGCTACTCGGACATCGGCTGCTACGGATCGGAGATCGCCACACCGAACCTGGACTCGCTGGCGAAAGAAGGCGTGCGCTTCACCCAGTTCTACAATGCCGCACGCTGTTGTCCCACCCGTGCCGCGTTGCTCACGGGATTGTATTCCCATCAGGCGGGCATCGGTTTGATGGAGGGCGACTCAGGCTACGACGGCTATCGGGGTGAATTGAGCCGGAAAGCCGTCACTCTAGCCGAGGCGTTGCGGCCAGCCGGCTATCGCACCTACATGGCCGGCAAGTGGCATGTCACCTCGGCCAAGGGGCCTAACTCGAGTAATGCCAACTGGCCCATCCAGCGGGGCTTCGACCGCTTCTACGGCACGATCACCGGCGCCGGGAGTTTCTACGATCCGGCCACGCTTTGCCGCGACAATAAGTTCATCACCCCGGTCAACGATACGGAATACCGGCCCAAGCAGTTTTATTACACCGATGCCATCAGCGACAACGCGGTCAAGTTCATGCAGGATCACGCCAAGGAGCATTCGAAACAGCCGCTCTTCATGTATGTCGCCTACACTTGCGCCCACTGGCCCATGCATGCTCCGGAGGAGGACATTGCCAAGACCCGGGGCAAATATGACGCGGGTTATGACGCCATGCGCCTGGCGCGGTTCAAGCGGGCGCGGGATCTCGGTGTGCTGGATCCCCGCTGGAAAATGTCCCCCACGGCGGGCAATTGGGACAATGTGAAGAACAAGGAATGGGAAATCCGGTGCATGGAGGTTTATGCCGCGATGGTGGGGTGCATGGACCGGGGCATCGGGCGAATGATCGCCGAGTTGAAACGGCAGGGACAACTGGACAACACGCTGTTTCTCTATCTGGAGGACAACGGGGGTTGCGCCGAGGGTTTTGGCCGGGGCTCCAATGCCGACGCCGTGAAAGACCAGGTCTCCCAAGTCATGGGGCCGGATGAACTCCAAACCAAGATCTGGCCGCCGATGCAGACGCGCGATGGCCGCCCGGTATTGAGTGGTCCGGCAGCCACTCCCGGACCCGAGGACGGTTTTGTCGGCTACGGCCGCGACTGGGCCAATGTGTCTAACACCCCGTTTCGCGGCTACAAGCATGATGCCCTGGAAGGCGGCATCAGCACACCGTTCATCGTCCACTGGCCGGCGGGTATTCCGGCGTCGCGGCATCACGCCGTGGTCAACTCCCCGGCGCACCTGATAGACCTGATGGCCACCTGTGTGGACGTTGCCAAAACGGCCTATCCGAAGCAGTTCAAGGGCGAGAGCATTCAGCCGATGGAGGGAGTCAGCCTGCTGCCCGCGTGCCGGGGCGAGGAACTGCAGCGGGCCGCCCCGCTCGCTTGGGAACATCACGGCAACAGCGCCCTGCGCGACGGCAAATGGAAAATTGTCACTGAGTACCGGGCCAATCAACCCACCAAGTGGGAACTCTACGACATGGACGCCGACCGGACGGAACTCCATGATCTCGCCGCCGAGCAACCGCAGAAACTCAAGGAAATGGTCGGCAAATGGCAGGCCTGGGCGGAGCGCGTCGGCGTGCAGCCCTGGCCGCTTGAAAAGAAGATTGAAAAGAAGGAAGCGAAAGCGAAGAAGATCAGCAAACCTCAAAACTGAGCACGACCGCGAGCAGGGTGTTTTTCTGCTCGCATGGTTCAATCCCATGAAAGCGGTCATATCCATCATGGGCGTGTTTCTTATGCCGCAAAGGAAACTAACTGACTGCTAGGAAATCGCCAGCCACATCGAATCCCGGCCGATTCTGTTATTTCTCCAAAAGACAAGAGGGTGTGACTGCCAGGGTATGGCTTTCCCGGTGCGAGCCGTTGCCTGAGCCGGTGACGAGGCTCCGCAGTGACACGCCCACCCCGGACGGACCGGAGGGCGGGAAAAAGGCGGTTGAGGTGAGGCGCTTGGATCATCAGCGTGAGGGGGTTGGCGGGACGAACGTCGCGGCCACGTTGCCAGAGCGCCCATGCCGCCTCAAGCGGTCTGGATTGGATTTTTAAAAACCAATACAACGGGCTTGGTGCTGCGGAACCCGCCTGACAGGGTTTGCCGCGACATGCCATGAGAACATTCCTGCTGCCCCCTGTCATCGCCACTCTTGTTTCCGCAGCGGTGCTCGTCGCCGTTACGATGGACACGGCGCGAGCGGGCGCGGTGGAGGAGGCACTGGCCAACGGCGAGGCGGCGGGCGAGGCCTTCGAGCGCTGTGACCGGTTCGTGCGGGGGTGGCTGGCGCATGCGGACCCGGAGACCGGGCTGATCCCGCGCAATCTGCGGGATTCGCCCTACTGGAATGGCCGCGACGCGGCGGCGGACAACTGGCCGTTCATGGTGCTCACCACGTATTTCACCGACGAGGCGCTGTTCAACGGACGGATGAAGGACATGCTCGCCACCGAGCAGCGGCTGACCTCGCGGATCGGGCGCTTGCCCGACGATTACGATTTCAAGAAGCGCGGCTGGCGGCGTGAAAAACTTCAGCCGCTGGAGATCATGTTCGATGCCGCGGAATATATGAAGGACGGGCTGATTCCGCTCACGGAACTGCTAGGACCGAGCCCGTGGTCGGAACGCATGACCGGAATCCTTGACGACATGTGGCAGAACGCGGCGGTCGCAACCCCCTTCGGGATGATCACCTCGGTCAATATCGAGGTGCAGGGCGATCAGTTGCAGACGCTGGCCCGGTGCTGGTGGCTAACAGGCAACGAACGCTATCGCGAACTGGCCTTCCGCATGGCCGACTATTTCCTGCTAGGCACGCACCACCCGACGCGGGATATGCACCAACTGCGGCTGCGCGATCACGGCTGCGAGGTCATCTTCGGCCTGTGCGAAGTCTATGCCATCGCGCACTTCACCGCGCCCGGGAAGAAGGCCGCATACCGCAAGCCGCTCTATCAGATGATCGACCGCGTGCTGGAGGTCGGGCGCAACGAGCACGGCCTGTTTTTCGACGAGATCGATCCGATCGCCGGCAAGCCGCTCACGACACGACTCGCCGACACGTGGGGTTACACCTTCAACGGCATCTATACCGTATGGCTGCTAGACCACCACCAGCCGTACCGCGAAGCCTGTATCAAACCACTGAAATTTCTTGCGGCGCACTATCGGAATTATCCATGGGAGGGCACCAGCCAGGATGGCTATGCCGATTCCATCGAGAGTTCCATCGACCTCTACAATGTCGAGCCGGTGCCGGAAGTCACCTCTTGGATCGAAAGCGAAATCCGGGTGATGTGGGCGAAGCAGCAGCCCGACGGGGTGATCGAAGGCTGGCATGGTGACGGGAATTTCGCCAGGACCTCGCTGATGTATGCGTTGTGGAAAACGCAGGGGGCTTGCGTCCGGCCGTGGCGCGGCGATGTGGTGTGCGGCGCGGCGCGCGATGGCGACACCGTGGTCTTCGCGCTGCGGGCGAAAACACCGTGGCAGGGGCGGTTGGTTTTCGACCGGCCGCGCCATCGCGAGTTGCTGCACCTGCCGCTGAATTATCCACGCATCAATCAGTTTCCCGAGTGGTTCACCGTCGCAAGCAACGCGACCTATCGCGTCACCCGCGGCTCCAAAACAGAAACCATGACCGGAGCCGCGCTGCGTGACGGCATCGTCATGGATCTCACCGCCGGCGAAAGCGTGTCGATTCGAATCCAGGAAAGCAATCGTTAGCCATGACCGTACCATCATCCCCAACGACCGCGCGCGCCGCATGTCAAAGCGAAGTGGCAAAGTCCTGTCACCACAAATCTCTAACATGAACATCGCATCCCTGACCCATCGCCGTCCATTTCCTGTTAGCGTGGTTGCCGTGACGATTTCACCGCAGTTCATTCCCAGCCGCGTGCCCGGTGGCGGGACCAGACCAAGGCGTTCCCGCCGGCTGCTGCGGATCGCGTGTGCCACCGCGTGCCTTGCCGTTTGGAGTGTCATGTTCCCGGCCACCCGGGCTGATGCCGGCTCGTTAGTGATTCCCGCCTGGTCGTTTGCCCGCGGCAATGCCCGGGTCCATGCGAGTCCCGACCCATTTGCCGATGCCGGCCCGCTGGTGAGCAGCGGAGCCGAGCAGCCATGGGGTTCGAGGGTCGAATATGCCTTCGAAGTCCCGGTCGCCGGCAAGTACACGCTGCAGGTTTGTTACGCTGCGGCCGAGGCGCGGCCGATTGAGGTTTTCTTCGATGACCAGGATCTGGGCACATGCTGCATCGGCGTCACCTGCGGTCCGGCGTCCGCTGGAAAACCGGCCGAATTCACCTGGAACAGCAGCGGTGCAAAATGGGAAATCGCCCGCAGGAATTTTGATAGCCCTTTGACCCTGCCGCTCACCAAGGGGAAGCATACGGTGATGTTGACCCGTCGCGGGCCGCTGCCTCACTTGGTGGCCCTGCGCTTGGACACCCCGGAGGCATTCCCGGCGGATTGGAAACCGCCCCAGTTCACCGTGCGGGATCTGGACAGCATTCCGGCCGCATCCCGCACGGCCTTCCAGACTCCGGGCGGTGTGAGCGACGCGGTCTTGCGGCTGCCCATCGAGGAGATGACCGGTTTCGGATCATGCGAGATTCCCGCGTGGTCATTCGATCGCGGCAATGTCCGGATTTTTGCCAGTCCCGATCTCTATGCCGATGTCGGACCGATTGTGGGCAACGACCCCCAGCAGACCGAGGCGGGGTTCGTGGAGTACGACCTCGACTTCCCCGCTACCGGAGAATACGCACTTCACGTCAGTTATTCAGCGGCCGAGGCGCGGCCGGTGGATGTTTTGTTAGACAACCAGAGCCAGGGCACGTGCTGCACCGGTGTCACCTTCGGTTCGGCACCCTTTGAAAATCCTGTTAGACTTACGTCTAACAGCAGCGGTGCGTTGAAGAAGTGGGAAGCGCTGTCCAAGCAGGGACGGTCCGTCAAGCTGTCGGCCACCCAGGGCAAGCACACGCTGAAGTTCACCCGCAACGGTCCGCTTCCTCACCTGATGGCCCTGCGTCTGGATGGTTTGCCGACGGAGCAACGTGCCCGCAAGGTGCGCAACCTCGACGCCGTCCCGGCCCCACAACGCGCCGCCTTTCTGCCGCCGGACGCCGTGAACATCGGGGCCTTGCGGCTGGCCATTCAGGATACGATCACAACTTTCGGCCTGCAATATCCTGATGGGGAACAATACCTGAAGCAACTGGCCGGGTTGGAAACCCAGCAGCGCGCGCTTGAGAGCGGCACCGCCGAGGAACAGAAAACCAACGAGGACGCATTGGCGGCACTGCGGCGCCGGGCCATGCTGGCCCATCCCGAATTGAAGTTTGACAAGCTCTTGTTTCTCAAGCGCTCGAGCGGCGGCTACGGCCACACCTACAGGGATCAGTATGCCAACGACATGGGCGGCAACCTCTGCGTCCTCTCGCCGGTGAGTGCGGACGGCAAGGTCACCCCGCTCGTGCCGGAACTCGACGGCGGATTGTTCGACCGCTTCGACCTGTCGTTCGATGCCAAAAAAGTGGTTTTCGGTTACAAAAAGAAAGACCAGCCCTTCCGCATCTATGAGATCGACATCGACCTTGTGGCCGGGAAAATGGTGCCGGAGAGTCTGCGGCAACTCACTTTCGGCATCGAGAACGAGGCCGAAGTTGTCAAAAGCAACAACGCCACTGGACGCTGTTCCTCCGGCGGCTTTGACGACATGGATCCGTGCTATCTGCCGGATGGCAGGATCATCTTTGTCTCCACGCGCACGATGCGCAATGTCTTCTGTAATCCTTCCACCGTCACCAACCTCTATCTGATGGACGCCGACGGCAAGAACATGCGCTGCCTCTCGGCCGGCCCGATCAATGAAACCTCGCCTGCCGTGATGAACGACGGCCGGGTGATCTATACGCGATGGGAGTATGTCGACAAGGGTCTGGCCAACGGACAGAGCCTGTGGTCGGTGCGTCCCGACGGCAGTTGTTCGGACCACGTGTATAAGAACAACACGGTCCGCCCGGCCGGAATGAGCGGTGCCCGCAGTATTCCGGGCAGCCAGCAGATCGTGACGATCGGGGGGTCGCACCATAACACGGCCTTCGGGGCGGTGATCCTGGTGAACACCGACCGCAGCCGGACCAGCACCGAGGCAATGACTGCCATCACGCCCGAACTCGGCTATGCGTGTATGGCGCACCCCACGGCAAAGTTTGGCTTCTTCATGGACCCTTTCCCATTTTCGGAGAGATTTTTTGTCGTCTCTCACAGTCCGGGTGCTATGCCCGGCGGACCGGCGGGCTATGGGATCTACGTCCTCGACGCATGGGGCAACCGGGCGGAGATCTATCGGGATCCGGCCTTCGCCTGCTTCGAGCCGATGCCGCTGCGTCCACGCCGCAAGCCCACGGAGATTGCCCCGCTTGTGCGGGCGGAAGATACGAAGGAAAACGTGCAGGGCTCGCTGTTCATCCAGGACATCTATCAGGGAATGACGGGTATCGAGCGCGGCAGGGTCAAGTATGTGCGGGTCATGGGGGTGCTGCCGTGGCCATGGAACGCGCGCGACGGCAGGGTGGGCGTCGATGTCCATTGCAAGAAGATCTATGGAGTCGTGAAAGTCCACGCCGACGGATCGGCATTTTTCAACGTGCCGCCTAACGAAAACCTGTTCTTTCAAGCGCTGGATGAGGATTTCATGGCATTGCAGCAGATGCCGTCGTTCGTCAACCTGATGGCGGGCGAGCAACGCTCATGCATCGGCTGCCATGAACCGCGCAAGAATGCGCCGAACATCGTGCCCACCCGGGCGCTGGCCTTGGACCAGCCCCCCCAGACGCTGGCACCACAGCCGGGCGATACCGGCCCGCGCATGGTCCATTACGCCACGGACGTGCAACCGGTCCTCGACAAGCATTGCGTGAGTTGTCACAGCGGCGAGAGCGCCAAGGGACGCTTGGATCTAACGGACGTGCCGACCGATGCCTATAACCTCTCCTACGACAAAATCATCGGGCGCGGGTTGGTCAGTTACGCCGACTGTCGCTACGGCCGGTCCAATTTCGTGGCGGTGCCGCCCTTGTCGCGCGGGTCGCATCTGAGCAAGCTGGTCGCGCAGATTCGCAAGGATCCCTGCAAGGCGGATATCACCCGCGAGGAGTTCGTCAAGATCGTCACTTGGATCGACGCCAACGTCCCGTATTACGGCACTTACTATGGCACCAAGGACCTCAAGGACAAAGGCCAACCGGACTTCCGGCCGCTGCCATTGTCCGGAAAGCCGGAGATCAGTCAACTCAGCCAACAAGGAGGCTGGCCATGAAGAATCCAACGACACGTGTTTTCTCCGCATCGCTGCTGCTCGCATTGAGCGTTGCGGCACCGGCCGCCGAAAAGGACGTGGACTTCCGAGTGGATGTGTTCGTCGGGCAGCAGGACGGATATCACTCATACCGCATCCCGGCCATGGTGGCCACGGCCAAGGGGGCCGTGCTCCTGTTCTGCGAAGGCCGCAAGAACAGCCGGAGAGACAGCGGAGACATCGACCTGCTCATGAAGCGCAGCGAGGACGGGTTCTTCACGGGCCGCATGGATCATTTCCGCATCTATCGAAAGGCCCGAGACGATTTCGCCGCGCTCGGACCCGCCCCGGCTCCGCTCACCCAGATCCCGGAAGTGTCCGGCACGGACAAGGAGCCTTCCGAGGCCGCCAATATCCACGCCTTACAACAAAAGTTTATCTATCACACCACGGCCGACTGGGAGGGCAGAACCCCGGGTGAGGTGGACGGCACGGCACCGCCGAAGTTTATGAAATGGTTTCAGGATGTCAGGGGATATTAACTCAAGTATGACAAATCAAATAATTTTCCGCTGGCGTTTGTGAACAGGTAATCCATACTGCTCTCAACCCGGTTTTTCTTCAGGAGGTTTCCAATATGAAATGTGTTCGTTGTTCTTTGTCGCCGGCGATTCTGGCATTCACCGTGGTTGCATCAATTTGCGCGGCCCGCGCCGCAGATGTCCAATGGCCGGGCTGGCGGGGGCCTAACCGCGACGGCAAGTCGCCCGACAAGGGCCTGCTGAAAAGTTGGTCGGCCGACGGGCCGAAGCAGTTGTGGAAGGTCACGGGCATCGGCCAGGGATTTTCCAGCGTGTCGTTCGGCGGCGGTTTGATCTACATCACCGGGCGCAAGGAGGCCGGAAACCCGACAAAAGTACCCGCGGCAGAACACATCTATGTGCGCCCGGGGGATCGCAAGTACATCACCGCCATCGACATGCAGGGCAAGGTGAAGTGGTCCAGGGACGTCACTGCGGCCTATATGGGTTTCTACAAGGGCACGCGTGCCACACCCACCTACGACAACGGCAACCTGTATCTGCTAACAGGCACGGGTGAGATCGGCTGCTACGACGCAACCAACGGGGATGCGAAGTGGAAGCGGGATTTCAAGGAATTCAAGGCCGTGGTTCTGGCTCATGGGTTTGGTGTCAGCGAGTCGGTTCTGATCGTCGGCGACCTGGCGATCGTCACCCCCGGCGGTGATTGCTTCATGGTGGCCCTCAACAAGAACACCGGCGAAACGGTGTGGCAATCGGGCCCATACGCCGGAGCCCAGCATAGCTCGGCGATCCATGTGGTCTATCAGGATGTGCCGATGATCATCAATGGCTCCCACAAGGGCCTGGTCTGTGTTCATGCCAAGACCGGCAAGATCCTGTGGACCCAGGAGTTCGCCGCCAAAAACACCGCCAATGTCCCCACCCCCGCATTCGAGAACGGCTATGTCTTTTGGGCGGTCGGTTACGGAAAAGGCGGGATCTGCATGAAACTGTCGGTGTCGGGAGAGCAAGTGACGGCCACCGAGGCCTGGCGGACGGAAGACATGGACTGCCACCACGGCGGATATGTGATCGTGGACGGCTATATCTACGGCAACCACGCCAACGGGTGGACGTGCCTGGATCTCAAAACCGGCGCGAAGAAATGGTTCGAAACAGCGGTCGGCAAAGGCTCGCTTTGCTGGGCCGACGGCATGTTGTATCTATACAATGAGAAGGACGGCCAGGCGGGGTTGGCCACTTGCTCGCCCGCTGGCTTGGAGATGAAGGGCACCGTGCAGGTCACTGGTGAGGGACCGAGTTGGGCGCATCCGGTGGTCGCCGGCGGCAGGCTCTATCTGCGCTACGACGACAACCTCTATTGCTTCGATGTCACGGCGGACGCTCGTCCGGGCGCGATGATGCCTCGCAACCCGGACCCGCAGCGCGGGCTGTTCCAGGTGAGTTATGTGCCCGTGACGGCGGAGCAGACCATCACCAACTCGATCGGAATGAAGTTTGAATTGATCCCTGCGGGCGAGTTCATGATGGGAGTCCCGATGCTGAATAAATGCGCGGCAAGGATGAAGGACCGGTGCATCGCGTGCGCATCACACCGTTTACATGGGCGTGTAGCACAACGCAGGATATCTAAGAAACCAACCCAGGTGACAGTCGCTTGGAAAACCCCGCTGGAACGGTTGGGCCAATAACAATATGAATAGATTAATGACCCTGACTGCGGTGGCAGCATGCCTGTGCGGCGTGGCCGCGGCGACGGAGTACGACTTCTTCGAACGTGTGAGATACCCGGGCCCGGTCAAGCTGCCGGGCGTTGACCTCTACCAGGCAGAGCAGACGGGCGGCCCCTTTGCCGAAGGCTATCAGCGGCGCGTGGTGAACTGGTGGCCGCGCCAAGGCGTGGATCGCATCAAGGTGCAAGACGGAATGCCGCTGCGGACCTGGACATTGCGTGAGCGTAAATTCGATCCGACGGCCTGTGTGGCGGGGCCGGGGCTGGGAGCCGAGGAACTGACAAGACGGCTACGCTGGAATCAGCCTCGCCAGTTGAGGGCGCACCTGATCGGCTTCCGCGGTATCGGCAACCGGTGTGGGGATACTTTCGAGCATCCGCCGTTCTCCTGCCCGGCGGTCGTGCTGCGGCTCGAAGATGGGACCAAGCGCTGCTTTATCCAAGGCACGTTCGTCGACGAGGATGAAAAGTATATTTTGGATATCTATCTGCAAGAGATGGGCCGGATGCGCTCCGGGTTGTCCAAGGAAACGTACGAGCTGAGAAGCGGCACCACGAACGCATGGCCGGACAACGCCAAGCCCGGAGAGCCGGGCACGATGCGGGTCGAGAGCGAGCACTTCGTGTGGGTTTCCGGTTCGCAACATGCACCGAACGAGAGTTATAGCCCATGGGTCAACCGCGACGCGCCCGGCAAGGCACGCCAGTACCGCGAAGGCTCGGTGGCCTTTGCCGAGGACATGTGGGCCTATCAGGAGCACGCCGGCGTGTTGATGCCGTACTGGGACCGTCCCGAGCGGACCAAGTACGAGATCACCGTCAGCGGCACCTATATGAACGGCCACAACTGGATTGGCGGCTATGCCGGCGGCGGCTACGGCGGATGTGGAATCAAGCATGCGGCCAGCCTGTTATTGGCCCACGAATGGGGCCACGGTCTGCCGCTGCAAACCAGGGTCGATGGCGGCGGTGGTGAAATCGTGGCCGACGCCTGTGAGGTGGTCGACAATCCGGCAGGGGAAAGGTTCTATAACAACGTCAGACGACCCTGGCGGAACTGCGTTCACGGCAGTTATGGATCAGGCTTGTTCTATGCAATCCTCGGCGACGATCCGAACTGGGGATATGCCGTGGCCATCACCCTGCCGGTCGGTAAGGGCGAAGCGTCCGTTTTCCACACCCTGGCACGCCTGGGCGAGCAGCGCGGACTGTTCGCCAACGGCATCCGGGGCGTGGGCGACATGGTCGGCGAATTCGGTGCCCGCCTGGCGGAGTTGGATTGTGAACTTCAGGATACAATCCAGCGGACCTACATTTCCGTCAAGCGCAACTACCTGGAGGCGGTCGATCGCAGCGCCGGCCTTTACCGCATCCCATGGGCCGAGGCACCCGAGCCGTTCGGCTCTAACATCATCCGCCTGGTCCCGCAGAAGGGTGCCGGCACGATCACCGTGGATTTCCGCGGCTATGATGATCCCGATACTTACGGCGATTGGCGCGCCTGCATCGTGGCCGTCGGCGCCGACGGCAAGGCCCGGTACAGCCCTTTATGGAACAAGGGCGTCATGGAGCTGGCGGTCCAGTCCGGCGACCGCCGGTTCTGGCTGACCGTCGCCGCCACACCCTCCGCATTGCCTCGTCTGCCCGATGGCGGAATCGGTGCCTTGTTAGACGGCCGTCACGCCTATCAGTATCCATACGAGGTGAAACTATCAGGCTGTCGTCCGGGCACGCCGCACAACATGCCCGGCGACACGGATGACTATGAACTGACATATCTCGGCGAGAATCGCTTGAGGGACACCGGTGGCCTCTGCGTGATTCCACATCCGGGCGATACGCCTGAGGCCGGAATCCTGCGCCTAACCATTCCACCGCTGCGCTCCAGGCTGGAGAAGTTCAAAGAAGAGACGGACCGGCTGGTTGCCGGCGGAAAGATAGATACAGACCACTGGTGGTACACGCGCAAGTTCGCACCGAATCTAGCGTTTTTGGACACCTATGCGGCACAGATGCTGGCCGGCATCGAGGGCCGCCGCCACCCGAACGGCGGTGGCTGGGTGGCCGCCTCGGCCGAGGTGGCGGCGAGTGCCTATGTGGCTCCCGATGCCATGGTGCTCGACGGCGCCAAGGTGCTGGACCAGGCGGCCGTCGAGGACTACGCGGTGGTCCGGGGGCCGGGCGCGGTCGTAGCAGGCCATGCCAAGGTCAGCGGCCAGGCGTACGTGGCTGGCAACGTCAGGATCGACGGCTACACGCGCGTGCTGCACCCGTTGGTTTCTCCCGATAAGCAGGCCGTGCCTAACGAAGTGACGCTGCGCCCGTTTCAGGAGGAAGGAGAGGGCGGCAAACTGTGGGCCAACTATGCGTGCGACCGTGACGAAAAGGAAGTCCTGGAAGACTGGTTCAGGTACCGGAACAATCCGGAAATCAATTCGCAGTTCGACGTGCTGAACCTCAACGGCCATCTGTATGGACAGCCCGGATTTGTGGTTGATGGCGAGCGGCGCGGTTTTCGTTTTGACGGCCGCACGCAATACGCCGAGGCCTCGCCGAGGCTGGCCGACCTGGGCAAAATCACGGTTGACATGGCGCTGAAGTGGGATGGCGGCGCAAACCAGACCGTCTTCGATTTCGGCACCTCCTCTAACAACCGTATCGTGCTTACCCCTGCGGGCGATTCCGGCAAGGCCGAACTGGCAATCACCCGTGAAGGCAAGACGGAACGGGTCGTTGCCGACGCCGTCCTGCCGCAGGGCAAGTGGGCGGAGTGCCGGGTCGAGATCGACGGTGAGAAAATCGCGTTGTGGATAGACGGTCGCAAGGTGGCTGGGCAACCCTCCGCGTTGCGCCCCGCGGATGTCTATCCGGCGGGTGTGGAAAAACATAACTTCATTGCCGCCTCCAGGGATGGAACCACGAAATTCAGCGGGACTCTCGACTACCTGCGCGTGTATCACACGGTCTTTGACGATTTCACCAAAGCCCCGGCGCCCCGGCAGCATTCATCGCGGCGTGTCTCCAAGGAGTTCATCGATTCCTGCCGGAAGGAGTATGGCGGTACCGAACTCCGGGACGAGTTGATCGAAGCGAAGGTGCGTCCCCAGTATGTCTTTTATGAACAGCTCAACAAGAGGATGAGCGAGCGGCTCAAGGAGATTGAGAATGGCCCCCCGCCGGCCAATGAGGCACCCCAAAAATACGAGGATGCCAGCAAGAAGCTGGAGGAGCGCAGGGCCGAACTCAGGGCCACGTTTGAGCAGCTTCCCGAAACGATTGGAAAGCAAGCGGAACGCCAGAAGATCGAGGAGCAGGCGCGTGCGCTGGAGGCGCGCCGCAACGAGTTATACAAAGTGCTGGAAGCCAAATTCAAGGCTGAAAACAAGGACCTCATCGAAGCTGCGGAGAAAGCGGCAGCGGCAGCCGACGAGCAGCGCAAACAGGCCGCAGCCGATCTCCAGCGTCTGGAAGAATCGTTCATAGCCTTGCCCGAGGTCACACAACTTCCCGACGAGGCTCAGCGAGCCATTCGGATCATCGAACTCAAGATGAACAGCGACGATTACCGTCGCTGTTGCATCGCCAGAGACCTCGCCGGCGCCGGGTCCCAGGAGATCCTGCGCACCCGTGACCAGCGCTTGCGTTCCCTGATAGAAGGCCATGCGGAGCTTGCCAGGCTGGACCGCGAAATCAAGGGATGCAGGATCAAGGCCGAGAGTCTCCGGACGGATCCACAGGCCTACGTGGACCAACAGACTGCCGGGTTGAGGGATGCGCTTGCCAAGGACGCCATGGAGGCGGGTGACGTCATCAGGAAAAGGGCAGCGGAGTATAAGTTGGAGTATGATTGGCTGCGCACGCTCGGGTGGTTCGCCTTCAGCAAGCACTACAACTATCCTTATAGCTACTACCTGCGGGACAAGGTCGCCAAAACCGTCGGCGGCAAAGTGTGCCACGAGGATTTCGGCTCGCTAGAGTCGCTCTACAACGAGCAAACCACTACGAAATGGCACACGCGGTGCGATTGGGAGTGGCGGCTGAGCCAGGAACTCGACGGTTCCATCGAGGAGTTGCCGATGCTGAAAAAGTGGCTGGAGAGGGCGAGAGGAAATGTCAAGTGAACGGGACCATTGGAAAGGAGCTATCTATATGAAACGAATCATTGCACCCATGTTGGCGCTTGTGCTGGCAAGCAGCCCCGCTGGCGCAGCGGACGATGTGGCGCAGCTCAAGGCATTGCTGGCCAAGGAGTGGACGCTGCCTGAACTTGGCTTGAAGCTGACGCGCATTCCGGCGGGAAGTTTTGTCATGGGCAGTCCCAATGAGGAACCCGAGCGCCGCGAGGACGAAGTTCAACACGAGGTGACGATCAGCAATCCTTTCTATATGGGCGTGTACGAAGTGACCCAGAAAGAGTATTATGACATCATGGTGCCTGACTTTGACCACGACAGTTGGCAGTATGCCCGCGGCCCCATCCATGCTGGCCTGGCGATGTTTTACCGGGAAAGAAAGAGCAAAGAGGATTACACGGGTGGCAAGCTCAATCTGCGGAACCCGATGGAGTGTGTGCCCTGGCACCGGGCGCGGGAGTTCTGCCGGAAAATCACCGCACGGGAACGCAAGGCCGGCCGTCTGCCCGAGGGTTATGTGTATCGCCTGCCCACGGAAGCGGAATGGGAGTATGCCTGCCGGGCGGGCACCACCGGCTCATACAACGTGACGGGTGCTAGTGACAGCGCGGATTCCCTGAAGAGCGCGGATTACCTCGGCAGCTTCGCCAACGTTGGCGGCGGCTGCCCGACGACGGTCGGCGGGCGGAAGCCTAACAAATGGGGGCTGTATGACATGCACGGCAACGTGTACGAATGGTGTCTGGATTGGTACGGCCCGTACCCTAACGGCAAGGTCGCGGATCCGACCGGCCCGGCCACAGGCGGGAAAAGGGTGGCACGTGGCGGATGTTTCAATGGTACGGTCCCATTTTCGCCTCCGGGGGTCATCGCGAGTAACGACGGTTTCAGTGGCGTAGGCCCCTTCCTGCGCTCGGCCAGCCGCTACCAGTTCAGTTCCGACGCGGATTTCTACGCAATCCTGGGGTTCCGTGTTGTCCTGGGAAGGGCAATGGCAACGGATCACGAGGCCCCTCCGGATAGATGAGAACCCGCTTATTTCCGCTCACCGATACTCACCTTGACTCATGCGCACCATCCCCCAAAGCAAGTTCTTTGCAGTCACGACACATCCGACTTGGACGCTGAAGCATAATTCTGCGGATGATCCGCCGCCAAGCCCTGTGGAATCGAGCGAGCCGGAACTTGACAGACTGGCCTGCTAGATCGACCTTATTGTCTCGCAAGAGAGAGATTGCACCGAAAGTTTCAATGCCACGGACAAGGCGGCCTATGACCTATGACCTATAACCCGAAGATGAAAAAGACGATCAGGATTCTGGTGGGAGGTGTTTGGCTGGCGCTGGCCTCGGTGTTAGGGGCGGCGGAAGCGGGAAAGCCGGCGACGGTTCCGGCCGATTTTCTGCAGACGCTGAAGCAGGAGCATCCGCGCTTGTTGCTGCCCGAGGCGCGGCTGCAGGAGTTGAAGGAACTGGCCGGGACCGATTTGCTGCTGCAGCGCTATGTCAAGGATGTGCTGAAGGCGGCCGACCACGATCTCACGGCCCGACCCCTGAAACATGAAATCCCCGATGGACTCCGCCTGCTCGCCACCAGCCGCGCCTGTCTCGACCGGACGCTGCGGCTGGGGCTTGCCTGGCGCTGGACAGGCGAGCGCAAGTATGCCAACCAGGGAATCGCCAACCTGCTGAGCGTCTGCGCGTTCGAGGACTGGAATCCCCGCCACTTCCTTGATACCGCCGAGATGAGCGCCGCCGTCGGCATCGGCTATGATTGGTTTTTCACCGCGATGGACGAAAAGACCCGCGGGACGATCAGGCAGGGGCTGATCAAGCTGGGCATGAAGGCGCCGCCAGGCTGGGGAGTCAATGGGGTGAACAACTGGAACATGGTCTGCAATGGCGGCCTGACCGTCGGTTCGCTGGCGATTGCCGATTCCGATCCGGAATACGCCAAACGGATCATCCCTCGTGCGGTCGCGAACCTGCCGACCGCCTCGAAGTATTATGCCCCCGACGGTGCCTGGAACGAAGGTCCGGCATACTGGCAATACGCCACCAGCTACATGGCCTTTGCGATCGCCGCCTGCGATTCGGCGTTGGGCCATGATTTTGGAGTCGGTGCCACGCCCGGATACGGTGATTCCGGCTGGTTCCCGATCTACACGACCGGCCCTAGCGGTTTCCTCCTCTGTTTTGCCGATGCCGAGCTGGACAAGGTCAATGATCCGAAAGCCAATGGCCGCGATGGCATGCCGGTCCTGTTCTTTCTGGCCCGCAAGTACAAGAATCCGGAGTTCTCGGCCGCCGAGCACGAAGTCCTCAAGACCCGCAGCGCCGAAGCCCTGCATGTGGTCTGGTACGACCCGCCGCGGACCCCCGCCCCGCGCCAGCTCGACCGCCTGTTCCGGGGCTCGGTTCCGGTGGCGGTGATGCGGAGCGCCTGGAACGACCGCAATGCCCTCTGGGTGGGCGTCAAGGGCGGTTTCAACAAGGTCAATCACGGCCATCTTGATCTGGGCAATTTCGAGATGGAGGCGCAGGGCGTCCGCTGGGCGCTTGATCTGGGCAGCGACGACTACAATCTGCCCGGCTATTTCGGCAAGCAGCGCTGGGATTTCTGGCGGCTCAAATCCGCAAGTCACAATGTTTTGCTGATTGCCGGCATGGGTCAGTTGCTCAAGGGCGACGCCCCGATCACCGAATGCGCGGAGGGTCGGACCGTGGTCGATCTGACCACCGCCTATGACGACCGCGCCACCCAGGTGGTCCGCACGATGATGCTGAACAAACCCCGCACCGCCGTCCTGGTGACTGACCAACTGGATCTCAAGGCCGCCGCCGAGGTCGTCTGGGGGATGACTACCGATGCCGATATCACCGTCGCCCCCGATGGTTCCGCCATGCTCGCCCGCAACGGCCGGCAGCTCATGGCGACCATCGTCGAGCCCCAAGACGCCAGCTTCGCCAGCGAAGAAACCCCGCAGGAGCCGCAACCGCACAAATCCAACGCCGGCTACCGCCGCCTCATCGTCAAGGTCGCCGCCCCCGTCGGCAAGAGCGCGATCACCATCCGCCTGGAACCCATACTTGAAAAAGGGCGCTAGAGTTTAGAGCTTGAAATCCAATGCTTCCAATCTTTCTCATGCGCACCAAACCCCAAAGCAAGTTCCTGGCAATCATTGTGTTTGCCCTGGTGATCTGCCACACAGCCGCAGCGGACCATTCCGCCACCAAGAACTCCGCCGCCAATGACTCCGGTGCCATGGAAAAACTCGAGGCACCCGAATGGACCGTGCCAGGCATCGGTGTGGCAATGCGGCGCATTCCGGCCGGCTCCTTTATCATGGGCTCGCCTGGAGGCGAACTGGCGCGCAAGGCCGACGAACCACAGCACGACGTGACCATCTCGAAGCCATTTTACATGGCGATTTATGAAACCCGCCAGCGTGAATACTACCCGCTCATGATCCGGCCGGATTTCGATCTGGAGGCATGGGGCTATCAGCGCGGCCCGCTGCACGAAGGCGCGGCTTGGACCTATCGCTCGCTGATGGACGGGCGACGCATCAGCGGCGGCTCGGCGTATCCGAAAATAGCGCGCACGGATCTCAATCCGATGGAGTGCGTTTCGTGGTACAAGGCGATGCATTATTGCCAGAAGATCACCGCCACCGAGCGTGCCGCGGACCGCTTGCCCAAGGGTTATGTCTATCGCTTGCCGAGCGAAGCCGAATGGGAATACGCCTGCCGCGCCGGGACGACCACCGCATACAATTTCAAGGGCGATTACAGCAACGTGGGCGTTTTGAGCACCTATATGTGTCTCAGCAAAGATGGCGGCTACATTGCTTTTGCCACAGCGCCGACGCCCGACAACCGGCAACCCAACGCATGGGGTCTTTATGATATGCACGGCAATGTTTTCGAGTGGTGTCTGGACTGGTACGGACCCTACGCCACCGCCGCGGCCAAAGATCCTGTCGGACCCGGCACCGGCACCGAGCGGGTCGCTCGTGGTGGCGGCGTGCTGCCTTTCCCGCCTGGCTCCAGCTCGTTGGATAAATGGGTCCACCCGCATTTTCGCAGCGCGGCGCGCTATAGTTTTCCAGCGCGCACCGCATACCAAATCAACCTCGGCTTCCGCATCGTGCTTGCGCCCGAGGTCCAAGTGCCCGGTGCCACAGCGCCGGACGAATAGCGCGGCGCGCTTTTCTAACAGATATGGATCACATATAAGGACAATACACAATGATATCAGTAACGACCATGCCCATGCGTTTTCAGCGATTTGCGATTCTTGCGTTGTTTGCGGTCTTGATTCCAAGCCATGGGACATCAGGCCGCCGTGCGGCCCAATGCTGTGCCGCGGAACTCAATCCGACGCCAACCCACGGTTATGATTTCTTTGATCTTTCCCGATACCCGCTCGAAGGCAAATTGCGTCCTTGGGTCGAGCTATCCAAAGCCACCCTCGAGGGCGATGGCGATCCGACAAAATACCACCGCCGTGTCACCCATTGGTGGCCGCGCAAAGGCGTCGATTTTACCGAGCTGCGCGATGGCATGATCGAACGCCAGTGGACCCTGGCGACGAGCGTCATGGATCCCGAAAGCACGGCCGGCGTCGTCGGCGAAATGCAAACCGAAGAGCTTGACTCGCTCAATCCCGCACCGAACGCCGGCTCGGCTTTCATGCGCCGCGTGCGAGGCTGGATCACGCCCGGCGAATCGGGACGGTACACGTTCAAGATCGCCGCCTCCGACGAGGGATATGTCTATCTCAGCACGGATGAAACCGCCGCAAACGCACGCGCCGTGTGTTATCTCACTACGAGAAGCCTGCCTGCGCAGTGGACGGCGTTTCCGACGCAGATCTCGAAGCCGCAGAAACTTGAAAAGGGCAGGAAATACTACTACGAAATCGTTCACGTAGCTCGCAAGTACCGAGACTTCTGCGACGTTGTTTGGTCCGGCGAGACCCGTGCGGAGAGTCCGCTCATGGGCGACGAGTTCTCCACGCTCGACGGCAAAAAGGGCAAGTTCCTCGTTGAAAAATGGAACTTCCAGTCCAACGACGGTGATCCCCGGCCGCTCGACGTGCCGCGTACGTTCAAGGCACATTTGGTCGGCTTCATGGGGCTGGGCAACGAACTCGGCGAACCCTACGAGGGCAAAGAGATAGTCGCGCCGGGCGTTGTGCTGCGGTTGGCCAACGGGAGAAAGCGAGTGCTGCACCGATGGCTGCTTTGCGAGGAGGACCAGCGTTTCGCGATGGACCTCTACGTCAAGGAAATGCAGCGGATCAAGGCATCGCTCGATCAAACCGAATACACCGGGGGCGGCGGATCCGCGGGGATCGGTCAACAACAGTACGTCTCGCCGCACTTCGTCTTTAATTTCGCCGCCGGCCCAAGCGGAGAAGATCCCAAGGCAGCGGCGCTGCGCGACAAGTTTTGTCGCTCGGCCGTGGCGGGAGCCGAGTATTGGTACGCCTATTTGGAATACGGCGGCCACTTGATGCAGTATTGGGACCGCAAGGAAAAACGCAAACACGGCGTCAGAGTCGGCGGCGGCAACGGCGGCGGCTACGGCGGTTGTACCATCGGCGGCGTCAGCGCTCTGCCGATCGCGCTGTTTCACGAATACAGCCACGGTTTCAATCTGTGGTGGTTCGGCCATCCCGAAATCTTCTGCGACTTCGGCCAGGTTCTGGGCACCGGCGGCACGGCAGTGGACAAGGCCGGAAACAACGTGCGCCGCCCGCATCTCAGCGCACTTCACGGGTCATATCCGACGTGCCTGTTCCTCGCGGCCCTGGGCGACGATCCCAACTGGGGTTATTCCGCAGTGACGTCGATGCCCAAGGCCGATTCCGAACCGAACTTCTTCCAGACGCTGGCCCGCATCGCCGAGCAGCGCGGGATGTGCGAGAAGGGCATCCCGGGCGCGGGCGACATCGTGGGCGACTACGGGGCGCGTCTGGCGGAGTTTGACTTCCAGAACAACGACGTCTTGAAGAGATCATGGCTCGCGGTTGTAAGACCTCATCTCGAAGCCATGGACGTGAAGAACGGCGAATACCGTATCGTGTGGGATTTTGCGCCTGAATCGTACGGTACGGATGTCGTGCGACTGGTGGCCGATCCGGACTCCAAGGAAATCACGGTTGACTTTCAAGGCTATCACGATCCGACGACCTATAGCGATTGGCGGGCGTGCATTGTCGCCGTGGACCGCAACGGCGACACCCGCTACAGCGATATGTGGAACAAGGGCGTGATGACCATGCCGCGGCAGGATGGCGACCGGCGCTACTGGCTGACGGTCACCGCCGCGCCTACAGGCATCCTGCATATTCGCAGCCCGCTCGGCATCTGCAGCGGACGATGGGCGCCGCGCTATCCGTGGCGCGTGACGCTTCACGGCGCCCGGCCAGGCACGCCGCATCGCATGCGATTTGACACGGATGATTATTACTCCAGTCACGGCTCTGCGGAAGTGGTCAACAGCATTGTGCCCACCCCGCCGAATACGCCCGAGCGAAAGCTGTTTCTGGAGGAAGTCCGAAAGGCCAGGGCGCTCGTATCCGCAAAGTGCGAGAACTCCAAAGACCCTTACGTGCGGCAACAACTGCTGGCAGTCGGGGCAAGGATGGACAACACCCTGTCTATTACCGACGGTGCGCCGCATCCCAACGGCGGCGGTTGGGTCGCCACCACGGCAACGGTTGCGCCGACGGCTTATGTCGCCCCCGGCGCCATGGTGCTCGAATCTGCCAAGGTGCTAGACAACGCCAGCGTCGAGGACTACGCCATCGTGAGAGGTGAGGCGGCCCTTTCGGGCAATGCACGGGTGGGCGGTCAGGCAGTGATCGCGGGTTCTGCCCGCCTTTCCGAATACCAACGCGAGTGGTGCCCCATCGGAGAGGATGAATTCCACGGTTTATGGCAGAACTACGCCATGGACGAGGCCTCGGTCATGATGCTCGAGGACCGTTATAGCGACCACGGCGTGATGAACGGCTATATTTTCGGCGCGCCGAAACTGACTACCGACGCAGGCCGGCGAGCGTACCAGTTTGACGGCGAGAGCCAATACCTTGAACTCAATGCCCGCGCAGCCGATCTGGACTGTATAACCATCGACATGGCCGTGCGGCCTGTCCGCCCGAAACGGCAGACGCTGTGGGACTTCGGCTCCGATGCGCAGAACTGCATGACGCTGAAAACCAACGACGGTGGCACGCCCGTGTTTACGGCTATCGTGGCGGGCAAGGAGGTCGTCACACTGGCCATGACCGCGCCGCTGGCCAAGGATGCGTGGACGCGGCTGCGCGTGGAAATCGACGGCAAACAGATATCCCTCTGGGCCAACGATCAGTTGTCCGCAAAGACGGCTTCGACGTTCCGTCCGGCGGATGCGTTTCCCTCGGGCCTGCAAAAACGCAACTTCGTCGCCGCCTCGCGCGAGGGCAAAGAGCATTTTGCCGGAGCCATCGACTACGTTGTTATCTATCATCACGTCCACGGCGCGGCGTTCACCGAGTTGCCGCCCCCCGTAATAGACCCCGGCAACCGTCCTACGCAGCGGTTTGCCGACGAAATGCTCGTGGACCGCGCTGCTCGCAAGCGTTACGAAATCGAAAACAACCACGCCGTCGAAGAGACCATGGTGTATTACAACAAGCTCGCCGACGATATCTTTTTCCGACTGCATGAGTTGCGCAACCGCGATCCCAATTGGCAAAAGGCCATCGCCAAGGCGAAAGTGGATCTAGCCAATATGGGCAAGGTCGAGAAGCAGCCCGAGCCGCCCAAGGATCCCGCGCCGCCTCCCAAGCTGGTGGAACGCCGAAAAGAAAGAGAAGCCCTGCAGCAGAAGATTGCGGGCTATGCCGAAAAGGAAAAGGAGTGGCGCGAGGGCGAAGCGGAATGGTTGAAGACCATCAACGATCCGGAGTATTTGAAGCTGAAGGCGGAGCAGAAAGCGGGTGAGGAAAAAGTCGAGAAGCTCCGTAAAGAAGTCGAGGCGAGCTTCGAGACGATGCCCGATGCCGTTGCGACCAGGAAGAAAATCGCCGAACTCACCGCTGAGCGCGCCGGGTTGGAGGATGTGGTCAAGCAGGTCAACAAGGCCGTCGACGAGGCCGTCTCCAAGATGCCCGTTTACTGGGAAAGTGCGACCATCGACGCTGAAGTTAATTTCATGGGGGAAATGAATATCAAGTACGATGGCGAACTCGGCGTTGGCGGCGGTAAAAACATTCAGGCATATCGAGCGCAGCAGGAGCGCCGCAAGCACATGGCGAAGACCCCCGCCTACAAACGGGCGAGGGAGATCGACCTCGAGCTGCAAGTGCTCGCAGCGCTCGCCCCCATTCACCGCGACATGCACTTTGCCGGGGCCAAGGAATACAAGGAGGTACGCGGCAAGATGGAGGGCGCGAATTCACCGACGCACAAGGCAAACGAACTCCTGGTGCGCCTCAAGGAAGCGCGGCGACAGAAGATCCTCGGCCCGGAATATGACGAGTTGCAGCGGAAACGCGAGGCACTGGATCGTGATATCAACGATCTCCAGCGTGACTATGACCAAGCGCGTCACGCACAGGTAGAGGTGAACCGTCACAGCCATGAAGCGCGTCGCGAAGAGATCCGGCAGGAGTTGTTCGCGGCCTATAACAAGGCGGTCGAACCCTACTACTCCGAGTATCATACCGGGGTGTCGTATCTCCGCAGTTCAATGGCCAGGTTTTACAATACGCCTTACTTGCAGCATTTGCATGCTCAGGGATTGGTGAAAAAGACATATCGCTACCGCGACGAACCGGATGACATAGTGGCGGCCATCAGCGCCTATCAGCCGGAGAACTGGAAAACCGACGTCCGCGCATGGGACTGGCGCACCCGCTGGGAGCGTGACGGCACGATATCCCAATTCCCGATGACCCGGCAATGGCTCAAGCGCGTGCGCGGCGATGGGCCGATCAACATTGTCGATGGATAACGTATCACACTGAATCCCTAACATGAATATCGCATCCCTGACCCATCGCCGTCCATTTCCTGTTGGAATGGTTGCCGTGACGATTTCACCGCAGTTCATTCCCAGCCGCGTGCCCGGTGGCGGGACCAGACCAAGGCGTTCCCGCCGGCTGCTGCGGATCGCGTGTGCCACCGCGTGCCTTGCCGTTGGGAGTGTCATGATCCCGGCCACCCCGGCTGATGCCGGCTCGTTAGTGATTCCCGCCTGGTCGTTTGCCCGCGGCAATGCCCGGGTCCATGCGAGTCCGGACCCGCTTGCCGATGCCGGGCCGGTGGTGAGCGGCGGACCCGGGCAACCGTGGGGGTGGAGGGTCGAATACGACCTCGAAGTTCCGGTCGCCGGCAAATACACCCTGCAGGTTTGTTACGCTGCAGCCGAGGCACGGCCGATTGAGGTTTTCTTCGATGACCAGGATCTGGGCACATGCTGCATCGGCGTCACCCTCGGTTCGGCGTCCTCCGAAAAACCGGCCGAAGTCACTTGGAACAGCAGCGGCGCAAAATGGGAAATCGTCCGCAAGAATTTTGAAAGCCCTGTGACCCTGACACTCACCAAGGGGAAACACACCATGATGTTCACCCGTCGCGGGCCACTGCCTCACCTGCTGGCCCTGCGCCTGGATACCCCGGAGGCATTCCCGGCGGATTGGAAACCGCCCCAATACACCGTGCGGGATCGCGACAGCATCCCGGCCGCATCCCGCACGGCCTTCCAGGCTCCGGGCGGTGTGAACGATGCGATCCTGAGGCTGCCCATCGAGGTGATGAGCGGTTTCGGATCATGCGAGATTCCCGCGTGGTCATTTGATCGCGGCAATGCCCGGATTTATGCCAGCCCCGACCAATATGCCGATGCCGGACCGATTGTGGGCAGCGACCCCCAGCAGACCGAGGCGGGGTTCGTGGAATACGACCTCGACTTCCCCGCTACCGGAGAATTCACACTTCACGTCAGTTATGCGGCAGCCGAGGCGCGGCCGGTGGATGTTTTGTTAGACAACCAGAGCCAGGGCACGTGCTGCACCGGCGTCACCTTCGGCTCGGCACCCTTTGAGCAACCGGCAACATTCACATGGAACAGCAGCGGCGCGTTGAAGAAGTGGGAAGCGCTGTCCAAGCAGGGACGGTCCGTCAAGCTGTCGGCCACCCAGGGAAAGCACACGCTGAAGTTCACCCGCAACGGTCCGCTTCCTCACCTGATGGCCCTGCGTCTGGATGGTTTGCCGACGGAGCAACGTGCCCGCAAGGTGCGCAACCTAGACAGCGTCCCGGCCACACAGCGCACCGCCTTTCTGCCGCCGGACGCCGTGAACACCGGGGCCTTGCGGCTGGCCATGGAAGACATGATCGCAACCCTCGGCACGCAGTATCCCGGCGGCCCGCAATATCTGGAGCGATTGGCCGGGTTGGAAAAGAAACAGAAGGCTTCAGAGGGTGGTCCGGCCGAGGAGCAACAGCAGATCGAAGACGCCCTGAAGTCGCTGCGGCGCGAAGCCATGCTGGCCCATCCGGAGTTGAAGTTTGACAAACTCCTGTTCGTCAAACGAATACCTTTCACAGGCAACACCTATCAGGATTCCCAAGCCAACCAGGAAGGCGGCAATCTCTGCATCATCTCACCGGTCACCGCAGACGGCAAGGTCACCACGCTCGTGCCGGAACTCGACGGCGGAATCTTCAGCCGCTTCGACCTGTCGTTCGACGCCAGCAAGGTGATCTTCGGTTACAAGAAGCAAGACAAGGCGTTCCGCATCTATGAAATCGACATCGACCCCGCGGCCGGAATCATGGTGCCCGGCAGTTTGCGGCAACTCACCTTCAGCAGCGACGAGGAGGCCGAGGTAATCCGCTTATACGGCAAACAAAACGCCAAGGATCACGGCCTTGACGATATGGACCCGTGCTATCTGCCTAACGGAAAAATCATCTTCACTTCCACGCGCTCGATGCGCAACGTCTTCTGCAATCCTTCCGTCGTCACCACCCTGTACCTCATGGACGCCGATGGCAAGAACATGCACTGCCTCTCAGGGAGCCCGCTCAACGAAATCGACCCTTGCCTGCTGGACGACGGCCGCGTCGTGTACACGCGCTGGGAGTACGTGGACAAGGGACTGGGCAACGGACAGAGCCTCTGGGCGATGCGCCCGGACGGCAGCAACGTCGAGCACCTGTATAAGAACAGCATCGTCCGGCCGGCCCAGATGCTCAACGCCCGCAGCATCCCTAACAGCCAGCGGCTCGTGACGGTCGGGGCACCACACTGTAACGGCCGGGTGGGAGGCCCTGTGATTCTGGTCGACTATCGCGCCACACGCAGCGGGCCCGAAGCCATGACCTGCATCACCCCGGAAATCGGTTATATGTGCATGAACATCAACAGAAGCGATATGGGCTTTTTCCGCGAGCCCTATCCGTTTTCGGAAAAGTTCTTTCTTGTTTCCCACCGGCCCGGCCCATCTGCAAAGGACTACGGTATCTACGTGTTGGACGGGTGGGGCAACCGGGCGGAGCTCTACATGGACCCGAAGATATCCTGTTTCCAACCGGTTCCGCTGCGACCGCGCGCCAAGCCCAGCGAGATCTCCTCGCTTGAGAACATCGACCCCCTGCAGAAACAGGAAAAGACCGGGACGGTGTTTTTGCAGGACGTCTATCAGGGGCTGACGGGCATCGAGCGCGGCAGGGTCAAGTACTTGCGGGTCATGGGGGCCCTGCCCTGGCCATGGAGTGAGAATGGCGTCTTCCGCGTCAGCATGGCAGGAGATGTCCATCGCAAGAAGGTCTATGGCATTGCCAAAATCCACGCCGACGGATCGGCCTGTTTTACCGTGCCGGCTGGTGAAAACCTCCTGTTCCAGGCACTGGATGAAAATTATATGCAGTTACAGCATATGCCCACTTTCATCAACCTGAGACCGGGCGAAAACAGATCGTGCATCGGCTGCCATGAGCCGCGCAGGAATGCGCCGGAAATCGCCAGCATCCCGGCGCTGGCCTTGGGCCAGCCCGCTCAGGCGCTTGACCCGCAGCCAGGCGAAACCGGACCTTTCATGGTTCATTACGCCGAGTATGTTCAACCGGTTCTGGACAAGCGATGTGTCAGTTGTCACAGCGGTGCCAACCCCAAGGGCCGGCTCGACCTGACCGGCGAGACGACTAACGAGTGGAGCCGCTCCTACGAAAATCTTGTCGGCAAGGCCCTGGTCAGCATGCGGGACTGTCGCTACGGCAGGGCCGGTTTCCGGCCCGAACCGCCGCTGAGTTTCGGATCACACTTCAGCAAACTGGTCGATCAAATCCGCCATGACCCGTGCAAGGCGGATCTCACCCGCGAGGAGTTTATCAAAATCGTCACTTGGATCGACGCCAATTCCCCGTACCTCGGGAAATACGGCGGCCAAGGGGGCAGCAAGAATTAAGCCGACAAAATCATCCCAAGATATCATGAGACCCTGCCCTGCCACTGTCAGTTGTTTGTCCGCGTTGTTTGCCATCGCGGTTTCACCCGTGCATGCCGCCGAAAAGGATGTGGATTTCCGAACGGACGCGTTCGTCGGGCAGCAGGACGGATATCACACGTACCGCATACCGGCCATGGTGGTCACGGCCAAGGGGGCCGTTCTCCTGTTCTGCGAAGGCCGCAAAAACAGCCGCAAGGACAGCGGCGACATCGATCAGCTCATGAAGCGCAGTGAGGACGGCGGCAAGACCTGGTCAAAACAGGTGGTCATCCACGAGGAAGGCGGCAATGCCCCGATCCGGGTTGGCAATCCCTGCGCCATCGTCGAGCGGGACGGCAAGACCGTTCATCTGCTCTTCACGGTCATGGCGTCGCCCACCGGCAATGGATTATACTATACCAAGAGCACCGATGACGGGCAAACGTGGTCCCCGATGGTCGTCACGTCGGATACGCCGACCGACAAGGCATACTCTGACAAAAGCTTCCTGAAAGGCTTCGGCGGCTCGCCGGTGGGAATCGGCGTGGGCCCTGTCCACGGAATCCAGACGCGCAAGGGACGGCTGGTGGCTCCGTGCGGCGTGGGCAGGACCGTGGACGGGAAACCGGGCGGCGGATCCGCCATCATCTATTCCGACGACGGCGGCAAGACGTGGGTGGCCGGAGGATTGATCCCCAGCGTGCCCGACTTCTCCCCCGGTGAATGCACCGTGGTCGAGAGGAGCGACGGCTCTTTATTGATGAACATGCGCGCCGGCGGCCCCGGCGGAGCCTACGCCCTCGGCTACCGCGTGGTATCCACCAGTGCCGATGGCGGCATCACCTGGTCGATACCCGTGATGGACAAGAACCTGCCCTGTCCGGCCTGTCAGGGGAGCATCATCCGCCTGAACGAAAGGGAAATCCTGTTCCTCAACCCGGCCGTATCCCACGCGGGCGGTTTCAGTCTCTGGAGCCGGCGGAATATGACCCTGCGCATGAGCGGTGACGACGGCCGCACCTGGCCGCACGCCCTGGTTCTCAATGAAGGTCTGGCGGGCTATTCCGACATCGCGGTGACGAAGGATGGCAAGATCCTTTGTGTTTTCGAAAACGGCAAGCAGGACTACTGCCAGAAAATCTCCGTCGTCCAGGTGGATCGGGCATCGCTGGTCGCAGGGAAGAATGCCCCAACGGAAATGGCGGCGGGAACGCAGCCCAAGGTGCCCGCAGCGCAGGTCAAGGTGAAGGCCCAATTCGAGCCGTTGTGCAAGGAGTTCGGCCGCAACAGCACCACCAAAGTGGAGATTGTTTCCGGCCCCACGGAAGTCAAAATGAGAAATGGCGGCGTGGCGGGCAAGCAGTGGATCGCGACGAGCGGGAAGTATCGCTTCAAGTTGACCATTCAGGATTCGACGGATGTCAAACCCGACCATCTGGTGGCACTTCTTCAGAAGCTCCCCGCTTCGTACATCAAGGCCTGCACGGCCGTGTCCGACGAGGGGGAAGACGGAATCGCGATCTACGCGGACTTGGGCGGAGCCAGGGCACATGGCGGTCAGGGTTATATCAACATGATTCCCCGTGCCGACGCCCTCGTGGTCGCCCACGAGGCGGGCCACACGCTGGAGCAGGTGGCCCGGACATCGGATCCGAAGATCCTGGACGAGTGGCTGGAGGCCACCAAGACGGACAAGATATCGATCTCCGACTACGGAGATCACGCACACCCCGAAGATCTGGCGGAGTTCTCCATGATGTACGCCGTCTGCCTGGGTGCCGGTCCGGAACATCTCGCCACCCTCAAGAGCCTTTCGCCCGCCCGCTTCGCACTCTGGGAGAAGATCCTGAATTGGCCGGAGCGGAATTAACCCGCACATGCCACGTACTCTTGAAACCACCCCTATGCGATCATTGGCTTCCGCGTGGTATTGGGACCGGATATAGCCCTATGAAAACCAGATGTGTTCTAACGACAGTTGCGACGGCTTGCCTGTGTGCAAGCGCGCTTGCCGCCGAGTTCGACTACTATAAGTACCTGCGCTATCCGAAAGAACTCGTGCCCGGCGTTGGCGTCGACAAGGTGGAGCAGGAGGGCGGCCCCGACGCCGCGGGCTACCAGCGCCGCACCGTGCAATGGTGGCCGCGCCTGGGGCAGGACATCATCGATATTCCCGAGGGCGCGCCGCTGCGCACGTGGACCCGCAACAAGGGGCAGGACGACAAGGAAGCCCTGGCCGGCATCAGCCGGGGATGGATGGCCTCGGATCCCGAGACATTCAAGGCGCACTTGGTTGCCTTCAGGGGTTACGGCACATCGGCACACAATCCCGGGCGTGATACCCCTCCCATACCCATTGCCGTACTGCGCATGGAAGACGGCCGGCTGCGGGGCGTTCACAATTCCCTTTTGTACCAAGCGATGGTGAGCCGCGAGGACCATGAGTTCATCCACAGGACATGGGAAGAGGCTTTCCCGAAACTCTACGCGACGACCTCTCAGAGCGAAGCCTTGACGAAGGAGGAGTTTGTTCCCCCTGAAGCACGCGGAATGCAGATGAAACTTTGGACGGAAGCCTCTCCGAAATTCAACGCCATGGAGCCCCCTAAAGATCCGACGTATCCGCGTTGGGGCCGGGACGGCTATTGCCTGGTGTTTGAAACGCCGCACTTCTTTATCATCGCTCAACCTGATCTCTGGGGTGGGCCGTGGACAACCCCCGCGAACTGGATACGGCCGGACGACCTTGAGCGGCAGAACCACTACCGTAAGTTCGCCATGGAAAACATCGAGAATATGTGGACGTACTATGAATCCGGCGGACGCCGCGTCTCGGCCAGCGACCTGTTTCTGGCGGGCAACCGCGTCCCGCGCTATCCGTGGGAGATGACCCTGACCGGATGCTGGCCCGGCGCGCCGCACCGCAGGCAGGGCGATGTGGGCAGTTTCGACGATCTCTACGGCATCAGCAACAACGGCAACAAATTCCTGGACTTGCCCGTGAAACAGGAAGTCCCCATCCCACTGACGGAAAAATACGGCCTGCTCGCCCAGGAGAAGCTGGCGGCCATGCTGCCACGCTTCGCGGCGTCCTCCAACGCGATCATGGAGAAGATTGAAGCGGGCGTCTACAGCAGATGGCGGTATATCACACCACCGCAGACTGGGATTACCGGCTGCAGGAGGAAGTGGACGGCACCGCCCCGCCAAAACTGAAGGAGTGGCTGCTGCGCGTCTGCGGATACTAACCAACCGATGAGAAGATCTGCCACTTGTTGACCGGCCGGGTTTGTGACACCGGCAAGCGGGACGCTAGCATCGCCAATGAGAAGAAGAGAATGAAGACCAACAATAATTGGAGACAAAAATGCAAACCATGACGTCCTTACCCATACTGATGCTCACCGTGGCTGCTGCCACTCAATTTGCGGTTGCGGCCGATGCGCCCGCCATGATCCATGTTCAGGCGGAGCAGGTCCGGTTCCGTCTCTCCGACATGATGGTCGGAGCGAACATGGAGGACCTGCACTATCAGATGGTCGGCGGCTTCGACAGCCAGATGCTTCACGGTGAGTCGTTCTTCGAACACTCACCCACGGAACTGGCGCCGCATTTCGCCAGGATCGCAGGATTTGCCAACACCGAGGGACGTTGGACGGCGGGCAATGGGATTCTGAGGGTGAACCTTGGCGGCGTGAAGCCAACACGGTGGATTGACGGATTTATTCAAGGCGGCAGGGAGCTTTCGTCCGTCCGTGACAATGTCGATCAAAAGCCCGCCGCAGCGGATCTGGAGCAGGCGGTGGTGGCTGCCGTCGGGTCTATCCAGCAGAGCATTGGAACGCGACTTACCTCTCTTGCCCTTGCCCCTGCCGATACGGTCGAAATCAGCACCAGCTTCCACTTCCCCGCAGGCTCTCAGAACACCGCCAGCCTGATCTCACACATAGACCCTAACCACTCCGACAGCGGCTGGGAGTGGTATGCCGGATACACCGTGGAACTGAATCCTCTGGATGGCACCGTCGTGCTGCGCGTTGCCCGCAAGGCGAATAGCCACGATGAAGTCGCCCGCGCGAAAGTCACCATCGCCGCCGGGAAATGGATCCCGGTCCGCCTGCGCGTGGAAGCCGGCAAGGCAATTGTCTATATGGATGGAGCACAGGTCATCACCAAGGAATTGCCGTATCCATTAGCCATCGGTCTCTATGGGATAGTTACCCGCGAGAACATCCAGGTTCGCGATCTTGCTCTCGTTAGTGCCGCTGGCCGCATCACCACCATTCCCTTCGCCACCAGTCCTCTTCTCAAACAACCCGGGGACGCCCTGAGCCTGCGTTGGGCTCGTGTGCAGACCGGCAAGGCCACCGGTGAGTTCTCCTTCAACCCCGATGGCTGGCATGCGGGCCTCCGCAGCCAACAGGTTACCTGCCGTGAGGGCCAGGGCGAGTTCGGCATGGACAATGCCGGACTCAAACGCTGGGGATTGTCTGTGCAAGGTGGCCGCGACTACGAAGGCTACCTACGTGTGAAGACCGATAAGATCACACCCATTGCCGTCTCTCTGCGAACGGACGAAGGGGTTGTGCTGGCCGAGCAAATTCTCAAAACCACCGGCGCAAACAGCTATGAACGGCTCGCGTTCCGCCTTGCGCCAAAGGCTGCCGCGAAGAATGCTCGGTTTGCCATCACCCTGAAACAACCGGGTCAGATGACGGTCGGCTACGCTTTCCTCCAACCTGGCGAGTGGGGACGCTACAAGGGGCTGCCGATCCGCAAGGATCTAGCAGACGCGCTGATAGCTCAGGGGATCAAGCTCCTCCGCCTCAACGGCGGAATGATCGAGGTCGATGGTTACCGTTGGGCCAACCTCTGCGGGCCGCGCGACGAGCGCAAACCCTATAACGGATTCTACGACCGCTACTGCTCCAGCGGCTACGGCCCCGTCGAACACCTCGCGTTTTGTCGGGCGGCCAACCTCGAGCCGCTTATCGGTCTGCCGATGGCTCAGTCGCCCGAGGAGGTCGCCGACTTCGTCGCCTACTGCAACGCCCCCAACGGCACACCCGCCGGTGATCGCCGCAAGGCCGATGGCTATGCCCAGCCCTTTGCCATCCGCTATCTGCAGATCGCCAATGAAAGCGGTGTGAATGCCAACTATGCCGGATACTTCCAAAGAGTCGCCAACGCGATCTGGAAGGTGGACCCGGACATCATACTGGTCCCGGCGGGCAATGTGTATAACTGCAGTGGCAAGGAGAACGAAGCCGATATGCGCAAGCGTCTGGACCCACACCTGCAGATCACCCGCTTTGTGCATGACAACGGCAAAAAGCTACTCTGGGATTTCCACGCATTCAACACCAATGACGACCCCGGCCAGGCACTGGGTGGAGCGGTGCCCGGCGGCATCGCGTTCTCGCAATGGCTGAGCCGCCTGGCACCCGAGTGCGGTGTGGTGCCGGTCGCATGTCTGGAGTTCAATGCCGGCCGCTTCAATTTCCTCCGCGGACTCTCTCATGCGGTAGAAATGAACGTCGTGGCCCGCGCTGGCGACTGCGTCCGGGCCGTTGCCACGCCAAACGTCTCGCAACCATGGGCCGTCTATCAGACAGATTGGAAAGCCGTCCTGTGGACCCAGGGCAACATCTACTATACCCAGGACAAGGTCTGGTTCCAGCCTGCCTACTACGTCGATCAGATGATCGCCCGCATCTGGGCACCCGATGTGGTCGCATGCCAAACGCAGGCTCCCGACCGCACCCTCGACGTCGTCGCCGCCAAATCCATCGACGGCAAGCATCTGGTGCTTCGCGTGGTCAACATGGCCGACCACCCCGTCACCGCCACTCTATCCATCTCCGGCTTCGCATCCGCCGCCGCCGCCGTCGTCCAGACCCTCACCGGTGACCTGAACGGCTACAACACGCTCACGGCACCCACGAAGTACCAACCGCAAACCACCACTTGGTCCCACCAAATCGCGCGCAAGCCCGACACCTATACATTCCCCGCGCATTCTTTCACGGTTATAGCAATCCCCGGACAATGAGAGCAGAACTGAGCGCAGGGCGTGACGGCCTCGGCACGCCCACTGGTCCGCCCGGATGGGCGGCGCGAGAGCACGGCGCATCGCCAGCCAATGACATCCCACCCTCGGGGGCAGTCTGGGTCGGCCGAGGCCGTCCGACCCTACCCGCCGCCGGATTGAGGCGGGCCAGCCGGTCATCATCAACGGCGACGGCAGCCAGCGCCGCGACCTCACCCACGTTGCAGACGTGGCCCGGGCGATTGAACTGGCCCTCCGGTGGCGGGGCCCCGGCGCGGTGGTCCTGAACGTGGGCACGGGCCGAAACCACTCGGTTCTGGACATGCTGGCAGCCGCCACGTCTTGGGATAGCGGATCGAGGATCAAAGATCGTGGATGAATGAGCGCACTCTTCATCTTCAATCCACAATCCACAATCCACAATCCACAATCCACAATCCACAATCCACAATCCACTATCCACTATCTGCAATCCTCTATCCCTTATCGGCGTACGGATGGCGCTTGGCTGGACCCCACGGATATTCCTTCCCGGACGGGCCGGTTTCCTGACCGCCGCCGCCCACGGATCTTCCGCCACAAA
>JAPLUI010000381.1 GCA_026397725.1 Verrucomicrobiota bacterium
ACGCGGGGAAACCTCCGAAGGGATTTGCTTCGCCTCCACGGGCTTGGCCTTGATCCGTCGGGGAAGCGCAAGCTCCTCCTTGCACTCGCCGCATCGGATCCTCTTGGGCAAGGGATCAAGGCTGATTCGATTCCGAACACCGCAGTTCGGACACTTCTTGATCACATGGTCTTTGGTCGGTTTCGCGGGCATTGCTTTTTGGTGATGAGTGGTGGGTTATCAGGTGGCTTGATTTTTGTTTCGATGGTCCTTCTTGGCAGGTTTGGCGGTGCTGACGCGCTCCAGCAACACACACGCCGGTTCGTCGTTGGGGTCTTGGGGGACTAGTTCGCCGCGGAAGGCTTTGGCGAGGGTGAGGCGTTGGAACATGAAGTCCAGCCACATCGAATGCCGCCAGGCGTGGTCCTTGTCCACGAAGCGGTCGTCGCGGGCTTTCAGCAACTCGATGAGTTGCTCCTTGGTGAGATCGCGGTAATTCTGACGGGCCATGGGTCGGCATGAGGGATAACACGCCACCGGTTGCCCGACCAGAAAAACCCGGCAGGGTCTTCCAATTCGCTTCAAGAGGACTGCCTGCTCCCCGCATTCGGTCGGAGAAATGCCGGCTTTGCCCCTGGCGCCCCCCCATTTCCTGCGGCTCAGTGCTCGCTGGCGAAGAGCATGGCTTACTGCGACATCAAAACACGTCAGTCGCTCCATATAGGGTGCATCCGAGAAAGTCCCATAATCCTCAATTGAGTTCCCTTGACGCACCGGGATGGCTGCAAGCGCTGGCCAGTGATGAAACACATTCCACCGCTGTCTTTTGACTTCACGGGCATTGCCCAAATTGGCGAATCGCATTGGGGGACAGGAACCGGCCGCGTGGCCCGGGAAATGCAATCCGCAACTTGCCCGCACGCGGGATTTTCACGGCACGAGGCCCGCTTCCTTGAATGAATAGTATGCCGCTCGGCCGGGCGCCGGCCTGCCGATGATGATATGATCGATGAACCGAACCTGCATGAGATTGGCGGCCTCCACCAAGCGCCGGGTGGTGGCTTCATCCGAGCGGCTGGGGCTCGGGTCCCCTGACGGATGATTGTGCACGAGGATGAAGCCATACGCCCCGCGGGTGATGACCGGACGCAGAATCTCCCGCGGGTGGGCGTTGGATTCATTGACGGTGCCAACCGACACCACGGTGGTGCCACCGTGCCTGAGGCGGGTGTCCACCGTGACGACGACGACCTGCTCCTGCGACAGGTGCGCCATTTGCGGGCCGAAGAATTCGAGGATGCGCTCGGGGGTATCCAGCGGCGCGGAGTGGAGTTGTTCCCGCGCGACCCTGGCGCCGAGTTCAAAGGCGGCGGCAAGCTTGGAGGCTTTGGCCAGGCCAAGACCTTTCTCTTTTGCCAGCTCGGCCACGGGCATGCCGCCCAGCGCGCCGAGCGAGCCGAATTTCGCGATGAGATCGCGGCCAATGTCAATGGCACTGTGGCCCTTGGTGCCGGTGGAAATGAACAGCGCCATCAACTCGGCATTGTTCAGCGCGGCCGGACCTAACAGCGCCAGCTTCTCGCGCGGGCGCTCCTCGAACGGAAGGTCATGAATGCGATCACTCATCGGGGTGAAAGCCTAAACCCGGACCCGCACCTTGGGAAGCACGGAATCACTACCCTCAGCATTCCTGCACCCGAATCCCTCTGCAGTGCCTCGTTCAATTGGGTCCGGCAAAAGACGGACGACGCTTGACGAACTGCGCTCTTTGCTCCCCGTTCTTTGCGCTCGCCCCCGAATGGGAGGGCAAGTAGGGTTTCCAGCGTCACGGCAGGAACCTGGTGGGGGCTCCTGGCGTGGCTGCTTTCACCAACCGCCAACCATGGGGAAAGACGACACTCTAACCAAAGAGGAGCTGCTCCGGCAGATGGAGGCCCGCGACCGCCGCGAGGCGATCCGCTACGGGTTGGTGTGGGAAACCGACGGCATCGAGAGCGAGCGGGCGCTCAACGCCGATTGCGTGGCGCTCGATCTCGTCCCGAACCTCTGCTGCGGACCACCGCCATGGCGACATCTGGTCATCGAGGGCACAACCTCGACGCCCTGCGCGCCCCGCGTCCCGGCTTCGCGGGGAAAGTCCGCTGCCTCGCCACCGACCCACCTTACAACACCGGCAACCGCGATTTCCTCTACAACGACCGCTTCCTCGACAAGGACGACCTCTGGCGCCACTCGAAGTGGCTCGAATTCATGGCCCGCCGCCTCACCCTCGCCCGCGACCTGCTCGCCGAGGACGGCGCCGCCTTCATCCACATCGACGACAACGAAGTCTTCAATCTCGGCCTGCTCATGAACAAGGTCTTCGGCGAAAGCAATTTCATCGCCAATTGCATCTGGCAGAAGGTCTTTGTCACCACTTGGCAAACAGTGGCCACCCGGGTGACGGACAAGCGCAACGTGCGGCGTGACAGCGAACAGCATGACTCGATCGACGCGATGGTCTTGAAGCTGCGCAAGCAGGGGCTGCGGATCGGCGTGGTGGTGGATGAGGCACACCACAGTTTTCATGGCGAGACGCTGGCGGCGCGCTTCTTCCGCGAGGTGCTGGCCCCCGAATACACGATTCTGATCACCGCCACCCCGGACGACGCCGACATTTTGGATTTCCAAAAGCGCCTTGGCGTGGCGGAACTCCGGCGCACCAGCATCGCCCGGCAAGACGCGGTGGACGCGGGCTTGATCAAGGACGGCGTGCGTTGCGCGGCCTATTTCGTCGATGCCGACAAGGCGAGGATGGTGGACCTCGAACCAGTGGCCTTGCGCGATGCGGTGACCACGCATCGGCACATCAAGGCGCGGCTGGCGGCGGATGGCGTGGATCTCGCGCCATTGTTGTTAGTGCAGGTGGATTCCACTCCCAAGAGCACGGACAAGGCGGTGTTGCGGGAGGAGTTCCTCGACGAGGCCAACGACCCGGTGGCCGTGGCCCGGATGCTCGATACCTTGCTGGCGCTGCACCCGGAGATGCTCTACGAGGCGCAACGCCTGGCCTTGGCCAAGGCGCTGTAAAGATATCAACTATATGTTAGTAACTCGAAGAGAAGATAATGAAGCATTATGGTAAAATCATGATGAGGTAAAATGATGGAAGAAAAGACCAAGGATTCTGGGCCAAATTTCCCTTCTTCATCATTTTACCATTTCATCATTTTACCAAAAACTCTTACGGCCAATAATGCGATTTGGAAAGTCTATTTACCTACGAAGATTTCATGAAAGGCAGAGAATCAACCAAACGATGAAAGACGTCATACTACTGCTCGAAGACGACCCGCAGCAATCCGCAATCATTATGGCTGCGGTCGAACGCCAGTGTCCCAATGCAGAGGTGGAACTGTTGGAAACAGAGAGCGACTTCTACGCTCGGATCGATAGGATTACTCCCGACGGTTCAAGACCCTTGATGGTCATTTCAGATGTGATGATGCCTTGGGCTTTTCCGGATCCGGCCGCTCCTGCGCCACCTCGGGCAGTTGTCGAAGGTACGTTCCGTAACGCGGGCTTCCGCTGCTGGGAACAGTTTCGCCAACGCGATGACATGCGTTGCGTACCTTGGATTTACTTCACTGTGCTGGAAGACAAGACAATCGAATGCGTGAAGTATACAGACGAGCGGACTGGCTACGTCCACAAAGGAAATTCGATAGAACCTCTTCTGCAAAAAATTGACGAGTTCCTCAAGCAGGATGGCAAGTGAGCAAAGAGAACAAGGCGGTGATGGATGTCACGGCGCGGACGAACCCGGCGGATTGATGCGGTTTCATGTCTGCCGCCTTTGTCAGTCTTGTCTGGGATTGCTAGAGCGCTGAAGAACAAAGCCGAGAACGCCCGTTTCCACAAGCACTGCTTCCAAGCGATGAAAATAGTTTTCAATATTGTCTTGTGGCACTAGTCGGCTACGCCTTGGCCTGCGCCCCCAGAAGTCCTTCCGAACAACCTCAGCGGCCTGCCCGCCTGATAACGTGGGAACGGAGTTGTGGCGGAACAAGCGCACAAACTCCAACAAGAACTCAGCATCCGGACCACAGCACCGAATCTCAATCGAAGTGTCGGTTTGGCGAGACTCGGCTTCTTGGAGAACCGGGGCAACATACGGAAACACCTCCAGCGGTAACACAAACATGCGGCGGATCTCCACCCCCATCGTTTCGCTGACGGCATGAGCGCTTTCGAGCGTGTCGGTGTCCAGGGATTCCATCGGCATCATTTCCGCGTATTTTCTAACCAACAATCCAAACGTCTCCAGGTTATGCCCGAGGACTTCCACCTGTCGGCGCATGAAGGCGACGTGCCTTACTTCGCCGCGCAGGGCGTGGCAGGCGGTGATCAACGCGTGAGGTTCCAACGCGCGCTCGTCTGCTGCCAGGGCGATGCCGGCTTCGCGGTCTGCCTCATCGAGATTGCCTTCACTAAGCGCGGCGGTGGCGGCGGCGAGGTGCTTATGCGAAAGCCGCTGGAGATTCTCCCTTCCTTGGGTGCTGGGTTCATAGTGGACATTGCCGTCGAGGTCAACCCAGAGCCTCCAATCCGGTCGGGCGGGGTGGCTTGTATCGTCGGGAAAAAGCGTGATTTGCCTGTCCTGCGCGAGTTCCTGAACTTCTTGAAAGGAGACGGCTTGCGGGTCGAGCAACCAGTCTCCGCAAAGCCGGAACGGGGGCACGAAGCACCGGGTGGGTTCGTTGCGATCACGAAACACGGGAGGAACCACCGCCGGTCCCTTGCCATTCGTGAGCACATCGGCATAGCCGATGATCTCAAGCTGATCGAGTTTGGGCGAGTTGTTCGTCATGAGTTGTCCTGGGGAATAATGCCCTGCTTGCGGAAATATGCAAGGCAGGCGCGTTGGAGAGCTGAAAAATCGTCGTCATCTTCCTTGAGGATGGGAACCATCTCACCCTGCCAATTTTCTTACCGTCACTGGCAATTTGTTCGAGTGTCTCTGAAGTCACCGCATGGGAAAGAGGAAGGCAGCGGGCCATGTCCCTGCATGCCGGCGTCGGGAAAACACCGACCCCCATGGCGGCAAACTCGCCATCTATCTCGCGGTCGAGCCGCACCAGATTCTCTTGCGGTGATGAGACCGTCACGAACGGACTATGCAGGGCGGAACCCTCCGTTGGCAATCCCAGTTTTCGCAACCTCCATTGCCAATTGTCTGTGGGGCAATCCGACCATCGGCTAACGAAAGTATCGGAAATTCGGGATTTGCCCGAACAAGAAACGGAGCCGGATCGCCAGCCCGCGAAACATTTTCCAGACAAGCTGTCGCAATCCTTGTTTTCCCCGGCTAGGATTTCCCGGACCAGCGGACGCGAGGAGTTCCGGTTTTCAACATGACCAGCAAGCCACCACTCAAGCCCAAACAACCGCTGCGCCGCAAGCGCCGCTGGCTGGCGGCAGGCGGTGGGCTCGGGTTGTTGCTCGTGCTGACATGGTGGTGCCTGCCGCAGCCGGAACTCTATCCGACGGCCGGCGGCTGGTCGCGGCTGGTGCTGGATCGCCACGGAACCTTGTTGCACATCGCCGCCGCCGCGGATGGCAGATACCGCGTGTGGACGCCGCTGTCAGGCGTGAGCCCGCAATGGGTGCAAGCCACCTTGCACAAGGAGGACCGCTGGTTCCGCTGGCATCCCGGCGTGAATCCGGTGGCGCTCGCGCGGGCCGCCTGGGAGGCTGTTAGAGGACGCGCCGGCGGTGGCGCGTCAACGCTGACCATGCAAGTCGCCCGGCTGCGCTGGCAGCTCGAAACCCGCAGTGTGGCCGGCAAGCTCGGGCAGATGTGCCGCGCCGTCCAACTCGAGCGCCACTACTCGAAAAACGAAATCCTGGAGGCCTACTTCAACCTCGCCCCCTATGGCGGCAACGTCGAAGGCGCGGGGGCCGCCGCCTGGTTGTGGTGTGGCCGCAATGCCGCGCAGGTCAGCCACCGCGAGGCCATCGCCCTGAGTGTCATTCCGCAAAGTCCCGCCACCCGCCATCCCGGCCACCCGCGCGATGCCGACCACCTCGCCGCCGCCCAGGGGCGGCTCGCCGGAATGTTAGAGAAGCGGGCCGACTTGCGGCCGGACCCGCTCGGTGCCGGCTTCACCCTGACCCCGCCCGGCCCGCCGCCCCACGCCGCGCCCCATCTTTGCCGCCGCCTGATGCAGACCACCACCGGGCGCGAGATCACCAGCACCCTTGACCTCGGCATGCAGCAGGAACTCGAGCGCGGCCTCACGGCCCACTTGCAGCGCACCAGCGAGGCGGGCATCGTCAATGCCTGTGCCATGCTCGTCCATGCGCCGTCGCGCGAGGTACTCGCTTATGTTGGGTCGGCGGACTATGCCGACCGCGGGATTCACGGCATGGTGGACGGTTTGCGGGCGCGGCGTTCGCCGGGTTCCGCCGTGAAACCCTTTGTCTATGGCCTGGCACTCGATCAGGGACTCATTCACCCCCGCAGCCTGCTCATTGACGGACCGATGGTTTTCAACGACTACAACCCCGAGAATTTTGAGGGCGAATTCATGGGTCCGATCCCTGCCTGCGACGCCCTGGTCCGCAGTCGCAACCTCCCCGCCGTGGCCCTGGCCAAGCGCCTTGGTGAAGGCGGCCTCTATCGACTGTTGCAACGCGGCGGCGTGACTCTAACGAAGCCGGCGGAGTATTACGGGCTCGCCCTCACCCTTGGCGGCTTTGGCATTTCGCCGGTCCAACTGGCGGCCCTCTACTGCGGTCTGGCTGATGACGGCCACCCCCGGCCCCTGGTGTTTTCAAAGACGAACCAGCCCGTACCGCCGCCAAGCTCCCCTCCCCTGCTCTCCGCCGCCGCCCGTTTTCTAACACTCGAGATGCTGCGGGGCGGGTCCGATCTCGGCGCGGAGTACGGCTTTGCCCGCGGCGATCCCGCCATCGCGTGGAAGACCGGCACCTCACACGGGTTCCGCGACGCCTGGGCAGCGGGTGTTAGAGGCGACTATGTGTTGGTGCTGTGGCTCGGCAATTTCGATGGGCGTGGCAACAACGCGCTGGTGGCGCGGCGCTGTGCGGCCCCCTTGTTGTTTGACCTGTTCTTCCGGCTCCGGCTCGCTAACCGAAGCACCCCGCCGCCAGCGGGCGTCCGGCGGGTGGATCTCTGCGCCATCTCCGGCGAGCTGCCCGGCCAGTGGTGCCAGCAGCGCGGCGGCGGTTGGTTCATTCCCGGCGTGTCCCCGATCGCGCCCTGCCAATTGCACCGCAGCATTCTCGTTGATGGCCGCACCGGCAAGCGGGTGGCCCGCGATGACGGCCGCCCCGGCCTGGTGCGGGAAGTCCATGAATTCTGGCCGCCGGACATGTTGGAGTTGTTCCGCAAGGCCGGGCTGCCCCGCCGCATCCCGCCCGCGCCAGAGAGTGGCACCGACCCCTTGCTAGGCCTCGATCCCGGCCCGGCACCCGTCATCATCGCACCGCTGCACGGCCGCGTTTATGAGATCGGCAAGGATCCCGCCGCCGCCGAAATCCAACTCCAGGCCCGCGCCACGCCCGGCGTCCGCCAGCTCTACTGGTTTTGCGGCGAGGCCTTTCTCGGCACCTGCCTCCCCACCGCCGCGCTCCCCTGGAACCCCACACCCGGCGACCACCTGCTCCGCGTCATCGACGACCACGGCCGCACCAGCGAAACCACCGTCCGCGTCCGGGCGGAGTGAGGCGCAGCAGCCTCCGGTTCCCCGCCAGCAGGGTGCATGACAAAGAAGGCAATGTCACTGCACGTACTCTGTCAAACCGAGGGTCCGGTCCGTCGCTGAGCCACCACGTCCGCTCCTGGAGCCGATACGGGCCGTGCTCCATGGGAACCCCGCAGCGCACCCGGTTTAGCCACAGCGTTGTGGCGGGCTGCGCCCTTCCCACCGCACTCCAGACTTTGGCTCGCGCCTGGGCAGGTGAGAGTATGGAGTGCGGTGGGAAGCGCAGCGCAACACCGCTGTGGCTAAGTCCCGACGCTCGCTGCGGCCCAAACATCTTCCGGTCCGTCACCAGGATTCGGCGTTCCCGTTCTCAGCATCAGAACCCGGTGGGCGGGTGTGGCACCTGGAGTAACGTGGGCGCGATAAGGAGCCACCACATTCTTGTGGTGGTAGCGGAAGGGCGGCCCATGAGTGTGCGTGCCGAAGGCTCTGTTCACGGACGTTCCTTCCGCTCGACGACAGGAATGTCGTCGCTCCCTAACGGGCATCCTCGGAGCCAAGTTACTCGGGAGGGGCGTGCCCGCCGCGAGACGGACTGCGCCTCATGGGAACCCCGCCGCTCTAACGGTTTAGCCAAAGCGGTGTGGCGGGCTGCGCCCTTCCCACCGCACTCCAGACTTTGGCTCGCGCCTGGGCAGGTGAAACCTTTTCCGTCACGGGAGCGTTCTGACATTCTTGTCATGCACCCCCGCCGGAACGCGGCGCAACTCGCGCCTTGCCAAGCGAACGGCTGGCCGCCACGCTCGGAGCGGCCAGCCGTTGTCCACCTTGGCTGGCTGCCGGATTTCCCCATCATGAAACTGCATCCACCGACCCTCGTTGTCCTGCTGCTGGCACCTTTGAGTGCCCACGCCGGCGATCTCGCATTCAGCGATCCAGCCAATGTCACACCACCGCCACCATACGCCATCGGCTTTCCGAGCCGCGATGCGAATCTCGACGTGCTGCCGGGTTTCCAGCAGCCGCCGCCGGGCTACGGCGAGGTGGCATTTTACTGGTGGCTCGGCGATCCGCTGACCAAGGAACGGCTCGCGTGGCAGATCGATCAACTCGACAAGGTCAAGGGCGTCATGGGCCTGCAAATCAACTACGCCCACACCGACCGCGGTGGGAACAGCTACGGGCTGACCTTTCCGAGCGAACCGCCCTTGTTCTCGGAACCGTGGTGGAATCTCGTCGGCTGGTTCATGCAGGAGGCAAAACAACATGGCATGGCGGTCAGCCTCAGCGATTACACCCTGGGTTTCGGCCAGGGCTGGGTCGCCGACGAAATCATCAGGGAGCAACCGGATCTAACGGGATCGGTGCTGCAAGCACAGACCCGCGAGGTGGCGGCGGGCGAGGTCGAGTGGCAGTTGCCGCCACAAACGGTGGCGGTGGCCGCGTATCGGCTGGAGGGTGACCGGATCGTGCCAGGCACGGCGGTGGACTTGTTAGGCAACCTCGTCAACGGCGTCTTGAAATGGCGGGCACCGGGGCCGCGCCACCGGATCGTGGCGGTGGTGGCGACGCAACCCAAGCCGTCGCTCGATCCGATGAACCCGCAGTCCGGTCCGGTCTATGCGAAAAAGTTTTTCGGGCAGTTTGAGGATCGCAATCCGGGCGAAGGCGGCAAGGGCTTGAACTTTTTCTTTTCCGATGAACTCGGATTCGGCGTGGGCGGCAATCTGTGGACGCCGCGCTTCGCCGGGGAGTTCAGGAAACGCAAGGGCTACGACCTGTTGACGGAACTGGCGGCGCTGTTTCAGGACCTCGGCCCGCGCACGCCCAAGGTGCGGCTGGACTACCGCGACGTGATGGTTGCCCTCACCGAGGAAGGCTTCTTCAAGCCGTGCTACGACTGGCACCAGCAGCGGGGCATGATCTTCGGCTGCGACCATGGCGGGCGCGGGCGGGATGTCACCGAGTTCGGCGATTACTTCCGCACGCAACGTTGGAACCAGGGCCCCGGTTGTGACCAGCCAGGCCTGGCGCGCGACGTTATCAAGAACAAAGTGGCCAGTTCCATCGCGCACCTCTACCAACGGCCGCGCGTCTGGCTGGAGGGCTATCATAGCAGCGGCTGGGGCACCAACACCGCCCGTCTGACAGACGCGACGTTCGCCAACTTCGCGCAGGGCCAGAACCTGCTGACACTGCACGGGCTCTACTACGCAACTCACGGCGGGTTTTGGGAATGGGCACCGCCATGCAACCATTTCCGCATGCCCTACTGGGCCCACATGGAGCGCTTCATGGCGTCGGCGCAGCGGCTCAGTTACCTGCTGAGCCAGGGCGATCACCGCTGCGACGTGGCGGTGATGTATCCCGTCGCCCCGATGGAGGCCGGCCTCGGCGGGCAAGAGTCGGTGGACGCCGCGTTCAGGGCGGGCGAACAACTCTACGCGCAGGGAATCGATTTCGACTTCATGGATTTCGAGTCGCTGGCCCGGGCGAAAGTCGCGGACCGGCAACTGCGCGTCAGCGGCGAGCAGTATCGGGTGTTAGTGTTGCCGGCGATGCGGGCGGTGCGCTGGAACACGCTGCAAAAGGCCCTCGAGTTTCAACGCGGCGGCGGGCTGGTGGTGATGTTAGGGGCCCTGCCGGAAGCCAGCGACCGCGTCGGCCGTGAGGATGCGGAACTCACCGCGCTGGTGGCACAACTCACCACCCGCGTGGCGAAGCCGGACGAGGTCGCCGCCGTGGTCACCAAAGCATTTCCGCGGGATTTCGCCGTGCTCTCGCCCGCGAACGTTTCACCGAACTTCATGCACCGGCGCGTCGGCCCGCGCGACGTCTTCATGGTCCACAACGCGCCGCAGGACGCCGAGTGTTGGTTCCGTGCCACCGGCAAGGTCGAGCTGTGGGACGCCTGGACCGGCGCGACCCGGCCACTGGCAGTGCTCGCCCAAAACGCCGGGGGCACGCGCTTGCGCCTGCCGCTCGTTGCTGCCGAGGCCCAACTCATCGTCTTCAGCCCGGGCCAGCCGATCATCGCCGCCAAGCCCGCGACCGAAAAACCCAAATCCAGGATTTCGTTAGATGGCGACTGGGACTTCGAGTTGCAGCCGACGATGGACAACCGCTTCGGCGATTTCCACTGGCCGCCGACCCAGGCGCTCATCGGGGCCGAGGCGCGGTTGTTCCGCTACGCCGAGGAAACCGCGGCCAACCCCGGCTGGCAGGCACCTGAGTTGGATGATTCGAAGTGGCCGCGGGTGACCCATTCGTTCGGCCCGAAATTCTGGAAACTCGGCCCGCTGCCGGCGGATGCGGACCTCGACGCGCAGCTCGCGGCGCTCACTGCGGTGGATCCGGCGGTGCCGGTCGAGATCGGCGGCAAGAAGCTGCAGTGGCAGCCGTATGACTTCTCGTGGCAATGGGGCCTCGAAGGCGATCCCGGCCATCAGGGTTACCACGGGCTCAAGGAGAATGTTACTGACATGTTCCTTGCCCTCGGCGCACGCAAGGGCGGGCACAACGAATTCGTCTATGGCCCCGAAGCCGGCGGCACCCGCTACTATCTCTGGAGCAGCGTCGCCGCCACCCGCGATGGCGAGGCCCAGGCCCTGGTCGGCGGCATGCGCCCCGCCGCCGTCTGGCTCAACCATCAGCGCAGCACCAAGCACACCCTCACTGTTAGGCGCGGCGCGAATCCCTTGCTGCTGCGCTATGACGCACCCGGCCGCGGCTACTTCGTGGTCAGCACCCGCCCGGGGCCGGCCGCCGACGACGCCTCTCCCGATGCCGCCACCGAGCCGTTTTCAGACGCCGCTGCGTGGGTGTGGTACCCGGAACAACCGACCAATGGCGAACGCTGGTTCAGGAAAACCTTCGATCTAACGAAACTGCCGCCGCAGGCCCGGTTGCGCATCACCTGCGACAACGGCTACGAGGTCGCCCTCAACGGCCAAGCCATCGGCCAGGGTGAGCGCTGGGAAAAGGTCCAGGAATACGTGGTGACCAAGCCCCTGCGGGCCGGGCGCAACGAACTGGTGGTCCGCGCATCTAACACCGGCGACGAGGCCGGCTTGATCGCCGAGTTGGTTGGCGAGGGCCTGCGCATGGGCACGGACGCCACCTGGCGCTGCGCGAAAGCCGCGAAGGCACCCGAGCGCGACTGGGTCCCGGCACGGGTCGTCTCCAATTTTCCCGACAGCCTGTGGGCGAAACACCCGATGGGCCCGCCACAGCTCGATGTCGTCCTCCGCGTGCCCGAGCCACCGCCCGCTGGAGCCCAGCCCGCGCCGCTGGCGATGAAATGGTTGGCGGACGACTCGGTGCTGCCATTCGACACCCGCCCGCAGGTCGCGCAGCCGGCTGGCTGGTACCGCTTCACGGCACCGCCCGGCTTGCGGGCGATGACGGTCAAGGCCTGCGGCAAGGTGCGGGTCTGGGCCGATGGCAACGAGCTGCAAGCTGCGGGCAGCCGCTTTGAGTTGCCCGCGCCGGTGCCGGCCATGGCGAAAGTCGCGCTGCGCATCGATCAAGCCCGCGGCAGTTATGGCGGCGCGGCGCTAACCGATCCGCTCACGCTCGAGTGCGCGGCGGGGCGGATCCAGTTAGGCGATTGGTCGAAGGCGGGTGCGCTGGAGTGCTACTCCGGCGGCGCGTGGTATCGCAAGACCGTGACGCTCACGCCGGCGCAGGCCCGCGGCGGCATTTTGCTCGACCTCGGCCAGGTGGTCTCGACGGCGGAAGTTCGCGTGAATGGCCAGGTCGCTGGCATCCGCATCGCCCCGCCATGGCGCGTGGACATTTCGCCACAGGTGAAGCCCGGCGAGAACCGCATTGAGGTGCTGGTCTTCAACACCCTCGCCAACCACTACCTAACCATTCCGACCAACTACCGCGGCGACCTGACCTCAGGTTTGCTCGGCCCGGTGACGCTGGAAGCGGCAGCGGCAGCAGACTGACCGATGCCAGTCCCAGCCTCCCGGAGTGCGGTGTTTGCGCTTGCCTCCGGTGGCCCCGGTGCGGCGGGCCGGCCGCAGGAATGCGCCGTAGCTGCGTGCCTCCGGCCGCAGGCCGTGGCTGCGTGCCTCCGGCCGCAGTGCCAATGGATAGCATGATGCGGAGCGCAAATGGAACGAGCTTCATACCTTCTCCGGTGGCCCCGGTGCGGCGGGCCGGCCGCAGGAATGCGTCGTGGCTGCGTGCCTCCGGCCGCAGGCCGTGGCTGCGTGCCTCCGGCCGCAGTGCCAATGGATAGCATGATGCGGAGCGCGGATGGAACGAGCTTCATACCTTCACCTGCCCAGGCGCGAGCCAAAGTCTGGAGTGCGGTGGAAAGGGCGCAGCCCGCCACCCCGCTGTGGCTAAACCGTTAGAGCGGCTGCTACACCATGCTTCACGCCGAGGATTTCAACATTCAACATTCAACATTCAACTTCCAACATTCAATGGTCAAGTAAGACCAAGAATTGTCACCGCCGCGTCCATTCTTATACTTGAAGATTGAATGTTCAATTCAGGCGGATGTTAGCCCAATGATCCATGAAGAGATGGATTTGACTGCTGGTGGCTGATGGTGTCTCCCCATGGGAACAGCTTTCCACTCAAGCCGCCACGCGCCCCCTTTTCCCACTCCGCCTCGGTCGGCAGTCTGTAACCCTTGGTACTCCACTTTGCGAAGGTCATGGC
>JAPLUI010000484.1 GCA_026397725.1 Verrucomicrobiota bacterium
CCACATTCTTGTGGTGGTAGCGGAAGGGCGGCCCATGAGTGCGTGCCGAAGGCTCTGTTCATGGACGTTCCTTCCGCTCGACGACAGGAATGTCGTCGCTCCCTAACGGGCATCCTCGGAGCCAAGTTACTCGGGAGAGGTGTGCCTGCCGCGAGACGGACCGGGCCTCATGGGAACCCCGCCGCTCTCCCGGTTCAGCCACAACGGGGTGGCGGGCTGCGCCCTTCCCACCGCACTCCAGACTTTGGCGAACCGGATTGGACCGCTGCGCCCGGACGCCCAACCTGTAAGTTTCACTTACAGGCGGAAAGTGCTTTCGGAGATGCCACGGCTGCGCGATATTGCACCTGAGTCAGGCGTGCGGGGCTTGCCACCTCGTTCCCATGCACGCTTGCCCGCAAGAGAATTTCCCAGCCGGCAAGAACCACCACCAGCACTCCATCCGTCAACCCGCAACATGTGAAACGCAAGATCGCCTTGGCAACCGCCAGGGCATGGCCGTGGGACCGCCCACCAATCCACCAACAACCACTGAATCCTATGAAAACAACAAAGACCAATGAGATCCAGACCACGGGTGACCAGCCCGTTGCCAACAAGCCGGCGACTCCGCCCGGCAGGCTGCTTTGGCACCTCGCCATGGCCGCCCTCGCGGGCTTCGCCACCAACGCGCAGGCGGACATCATTCACGTCGGCGGGGAAATTGCCATTGGCGACACCACCCTGACCGTAGCCGATGGTATCGCGATGGTGCCTAACACGGGTGCCAACTGGGCGGCGCCCGGTTGGACAGGGCCGCCATATATTGCCTATTACACCAATCTGACCAGTCGGACCCTAACCGTTCCAACGGCCGGTGACGTGACCCTCAGGTTTCAACACCGCTATAACATGGAGAATGAGTGGGATGGTGGGGCGGTATATGTCAGCAGGAATGGGGCTGCGCCCACCTATGTGCCAGCAAGTGCCTTTAGCGCCAACGGCTACAATGTTGTCCCGAATCTCGGCAACAGTAGTATCTATGCCGGGATGAACGTCTTTAACGGTGAATCCGCCGGTTGGAGTACCTCCGCGCATGTGGAAAGCATGGCCAATCTCGGTGCCTTTGCCATGGGAGATACCCTTGCGATCACTTTCCGCGGGGGGTGGGACGAAGGTACCAATCAGGGCTCTCCCGGCTGGGAGATCGCGTCGGTGGATGTGCGTGATGCGGCCGACACCGCCCTGCTCAACGTCAGTTTGCTTGAGGGTGCCGGAGGGTTTTCGGTCGCCAGCGACGTGGGAATGCCAAACCCATGGACCTATGCCGGGGTGGACCTCTGCCGCTTCGAACTCGATGCGGATGCCAACACGGCGGACCGCTTCGTGCCAAGCACGCCGGGCGTGCCCATCAACCTCAACAGTGCCACCCTTGACGTGGTCTTGCTCAACGGCACCCTCGCTCCGGGCGACACCTTCACGTTGTTTGACCTCAGCGGCGGCAGCACTTTGGAGGGCCGCTACGGCAGCTTGACGCTGCCCCCCGGAACGTGGGACTTGTCAGGGCTGCAGCCGGGTGGCAATGGTCAGATCACCCTGCTAGTTAGCAGCACTTGGATCCCAACCACGGCGGGAACCTACGAGTGGGACGATCCCTTGAATTGGACCGACGGCATTCCGAATGTGGCTGGCGAGATCGCCAATTTGAACCTCAATCTCGCCGGGGCCCAGACCATCAACCTCAACCAGGTGACCACGGTAGGTGCCATCAACCTTGGCGATGCGGGCAGCACGTATTACGGGGTGACCGTTGTCGGTAACGGCGGGTCCTTGATCATGGATGGCAGTTCCGGCAGCGCGACCATCGCCAGAACGAACAGCAAAGGGGTCAAGGACAGGATCACCGCCGACATCGCGCTCAGCGACAATCTGATCGTATCCGATGCCAACGGATGGGAAAACGACGGCCAGCCGTATTACCTGGAACTCTCGGGCGCGATCAGCGGAGAGGGCAGAAGCGTGACCGCGAGCGGCAGTGGCGCCGTGGCCCTCACCGGCGCGAACACCTACACCGGCGGCACGACGGTGAGCAGCGGCTGGTTCCACATGACCACCGATTCCATCGGCACCGGCCCGCTGACCATCAACGGTGGGGAGATTAACATGAGTTCTTATGCTCCGTTGGCGAATGGCAACGCGATCATCGTGAACGGGGACTTCAAATCGCACTATGGCTTTCATTCCGGCACCGGTCCGATCACGCTCAGCACTGCCGGCATCACGGTTGCTGGCAGCGTGACCCTCGGCGGCGTCATCACCGGCCCCGGCGGGCTCAATGCTTTTGATCTTACCTACGCAGTCCCCAATGGCATAGGGACTGGCGGCGAGTTCAAAGCACCCATCACCCTGCGTGGCAACCAGGTTGCCACGATCAATGGTTGGGGCCCGATGTGGTCCGTGTTGACGGTTTCCGGCGCGATCGGGGATGGCGGCAATGGTTATGGAGTGGCCGTGAACAGCGCCAGCGGTGCGGCCAAGTTGTATCTCACTGCGGCGAACACCTATAGCGGAGACACCACAATCAATCCCGGCGCCCATCTGAGTGTGGGCATCGGCGACAATCTCGCCCTGCAAAACAGCGCGCTCGTCTTGACCGCCCAGAAGGTCGCCTGGTGCGGTGCCGGCGTCACCAGGCCGACCATCGGCGGCCTCAAGGGCAGCACGGATCTGGCTTTGGCGTTCGCCGACAACCCGACCGCATGGACTGCTGGAAATTACGACAAGGTCACCGCGCTGACCCTCAACCCGCAAAGCGGCACCTGCACTTACTCTGGTGCCATCGCCAACGGCATGGCAGGCATGACCCTGACCAAGACCGGGGCGGGCACCCAGGTGCTCGCCGGCAACAACACCTATACGGGCGCGACCCAGGTCAATGTCGGCACGCTCATCCTCGATGGCACCAACACCGGCAGCGGCGCGGTCACCGTGGCTAACAACGCCCGCCTCGGCGGCAACGGCAGCACCACCTCAGCGGTCACGATCGATTCCGGGGGCAAGCTGCTTGCCGACATCACCGACTGGAGCGCCGGCACTTGCAGCCTCCTCACCGTCGCTTCACTCAGCCTGCCTGCCACATGGACAGTCGAGGTGAATGTCAGTGGGTTCACCGAGGCCGACCAGACGGTTCCATTTCTAACGGCAACCGGCGGCCTTGGCGGGGTCACCGCTCCGAGCGTCACCGGTCCCGGTACCGGCACCTGGCTGGTGCGCCCGAATCCGGCCGATGCCACGACGCTGGAACTCGTTTACACGGTCGGCGGCCCGAGCCCCTACGCGACCTGGGCGGCTCGCACCTTCGCCAAGCCCTTCACCGATACGGACCCCGCCCACGACCCGGACGGCGACGGCCTGAGCAACCAACAGGAATTCGCCTTCGGCCTCGATCCGACCACCGGCAGCTCGGCCAACCCGGTCACGGTGCCGCTCAAGCAGGGAACCCACCAATTCACTTACACCCGCTACGCGGCCAGCGGTCTGAGCTACCAGGTGTGGACCTCCGTGGACCTGCAGACGTGGAACGGCCCGGCCGCCCTAACCGAGATCGTCAGTACGCCCGATAGCAAAGGCGTCGTGACGGTGCAGGTCACGCTCACCTCGCCCCCGGCGGGAGGCACGCTCTTCGTGCGGGTGGCTGCCCGGTGAGCGACTGATGAGTCAAGGTCATCTGTTAGCGTCTGTCCGGCATTGAACTGTATGCGATCACTTATTCCAAGGCATCGGCAGTCCTTGGCGGCGCCGCTTCGGCGCTGCCAGCCTGGCTTTGCCTTGGTGATCACCCTCTCGCTGATGTTGCTCCTAACGGTCCTCGCCGTCGGCCTGCTGTCGCTGTCGAGCATCGCACTGCGTACCACGGCTCAGCGTGACGGCATTTCCCGGGCCCGGGCCAACGCCCGCGTGGCCCTGTTGTTGGCCATCGGCGAGCTGCAGTCGCAAGCCGGACGCGACACCCGGGTCACCGCCCGCGCCGATGTCCTCGCCGAGGAAAACCCGCCGGTCCTCGGCGTCTGGCAAAGCTGGGATGGCACCGACCACGAAACCACCGGGATTTTCACCGGACGACCGAAATCGCCGGGCTACAACTACCGCTCGGTAAAGCAATCGCGCTTCGTCGCCTGGCTGACCTCGGCCAGCCAGAAGGATCGCGCCACCTTGCCGGACACTGCGGCCGGCGACGGCAAGGTGACCGTGCTTGGCGCGGGGACCGTGGGCAACGGCGACGATCACACCAACCTGCAGGTCCATCTGCTCCCGACGCCGGTCCGCACCGACGGCCACCAGGGCAGCCTCGCCTGGTGGATCGGCGGCGAAAACCAGAAGGCCCGGCTGCCCCGGCCCTATCAAGCCGACCCCATCACCTCGGTGGCGCGGTGGGCGACGCAGGGCAAATCGCACAGCATCGCCGATCCCAAGCCGTTCCGGCTGGATAGGTTGCTAGACCGGCCCGCGCTCGCCGACCAGGCGATCAGCCTGCAACAAGCCGATCTGATTGCACCGTCGGCAGCCGCCAAGGCGTCGCGCGAGTTCTTCCACGACCTGTCGGCCGTTTCGGTCGGCTTGTTGACCAACCCCGCCACCGGCGGCTGGCGCAAGGACCTCTCGCTGCTCGCGGAGAGCTGGGCCAGCCAGCCGAACGCGGGGCTGCCCTTGTTCCGGGTGTCCTCGGACCCGGACAAGGAAGTCACGGTAAGCCGCCCCTCCGCAAGCACCCCGTTCGTGGCCCGTTCCATGTTCTATCCGTGGGCGGACTATAGTATGGACTATCATGGTGGGCTGGAGCAAGCTGTGGTCAGTTGGCAGAATCTGATCGATTACGCGACCTTCTACCGGAGGAGCGGTGATGTCACCGTCTCCGCCGACGGCAAGCGGAGCGCGACCGCCTCGTCAGTGTCACATTATGGTGGGATGCCCCTCAGCGACTTCTACGACCACCTCCACAAGGTGCGGATTTATCCGGTGGTTGCGCGCATCCAGTGGGTGTTCTCCCACTGGGCCGAGCCCGTGCCCAGCGACCCTGCGAAACTCAAGCCGCGCCTGTTGATGACCCCGGTGATCACCTTGTGGAACCCCTACGATCTCGAGATCAAGAACCTGCAGGACTTGCTGTTCGAACTCAAGATCCTGCCCGTGGCCTTCAGTTACCAGCTCGGTTCGAACACCAATCCGAGCTACAACTGTGTGGTGTATGTGAATGACTATGCCAGGCCGATGACCAATGTGCCGTCGCTGGCCAACCCTACGGGCGGTGGTGATATGGGTTACGTGACCTATCGAATCAACACCACCGGGGCCTTCAAGCCGGGCGAGACCCGCGTCTTCAGCCCCGGTGACAACGACCGCAGGGTGGCCGACGGGAGTGGGGGGCCGTGGGGAAGCAGTCATTGCGTGCCCCTCATCCCCGGCTATCGCGCCACCGGTGGCCATCTCTATCCGGTTAGGGACCAGACCGGCGAAGTCGGTCCGTTGCCATCGGGTACCTCCATCAAGGCGAACGCGAGGTTTGACTCCGTTTATGCTGGCAACCAATGGATCAGCGGAGATGGGGTTGGCGTTTACCTGGAGATGTCACCAGCGGGCACCGGCAGCACCTACTCCCTCGCCTACCGCACGCGCTACTCGGAGTGGGTTGCCAGTGCGCTGCACCCGCCGATCAGGGGTAGCGAAATGCTCCAGACCACGCTGGCCGGAGTGCAGAACAGTCCGATGCCTTTCCTATCGACCCTGTTTGGCCCGCGGATGACCACCAAGGCCCATGATGCCACCAAAGGCTTCGTCCAGTGCAGTCCCTTCGGGAACTTTTCGCCCACTTATTTTCGGGATGCGAATCAGTCCTACCAATACGATGGCACCGGGCATCCGATCAATTCCCGCTTTGATTACAGCTTCGTCGCTCATCCGTCAGGCGGGGGGAGCAACCTGCCCAATGCCAGCAACACCAGCAACAGCGGCTACATCATCACCGGCGTCAACAGCAGTGACGGCGTGCCACGCTGCGTGGTTGCCGAGCTGCCATCCCGGCCGCTCAGCTCGATTGGAGAATTGGTCAACTGGGACCTGCGTTACGAGAACCCGTGTCCGCCCTTCGCATTCAACCTGGTGGGCAACTCCGATGCCACCCCCTTGCTGCCTGCCAATGCCGTGGTCGTTGCCAGTGATGACATCAAGGGGACCAAGAACCTCCGCTTCGACGATTCTTACTGCGCCAACCATCTGCTCTTCGACGATTGGTTCTGCTCGGGGATTGCGCCGGATCCGAGCACGTTCGGCAGCAGCACGAGAGACCGGAAAACGACTTTCATCGACTTCATCAAGGGCGTGACGCCGCTGCCTAACCGAGCCTATCGGCCACTGCCGGAAGACAGTGCCGGGGCCATCGCCGACAGTGCCGCCGCCACCAAAATATACAATGACCGGGTCCTGAAGATCGCCTCGTATCGCAACATCGCCTCGCGCCTGGAGGTCGAGGGCATGTTCAACGTGAACTCAACTTCCGTCACCGCCTGGCGTGCCCTGCTCGGCCACGCCCGCAACCAACGCATTCCGTACCTCCGCAAGATCGGCGAGGGATGGGAGGTCACGCTGTCGGCCGAGACCGATCACGCGACCTCGCGCTTCAGCATCCCCGGCGATGTGGAGGCCGGCTCGCCGGCCCAGGCAGGTGAGTTTCCCGAGACCAACGAATTCACCGGCTACCGCAAGCTGGACGCCAAGTTCCTTGACGCCCTGGCCGAGGAGGTCGTGGTTCAGGTCCGCAAGCGCGGACCCTTCCTGTCGCTCTCTGAATTTGTCAACCGGCAGTTGACGTCCGACCAGGAATTGGCGCTGGCCGGGACCCTGCAAGCCGCGCTCAACACCCTGACCAAGGCGGGCGGGTCGAACAACCCGCTGGCCGTGATTCAGGGGGCCTCGACCCAGTCGCTGGCCAACCCGCCGAGTGGTGCCAACCCCGAAGACCAGAGCGGCTACAAGTTTCCCGAGGCTGCCGTTGGCTACAACTCCTACGGGCTGCCCGGTTGGACCCGGCAGGCCGACATCCTGCGTCCGCTTGCCCCGATCCTTGCCGTCCGTGACGATACCTTCACCATCCGCGCCTACGGCGACGCCCGCGATGCCCAGGGCCGGATCCTTGCCCACAGCGTCTGCGAGGCCGTCGTGCGCCGGACCCGCGAATTCGTGGATCCCGCCGAGCAGGCGGACCTCACCACCTCGCCGACCCGCCCTGTCAACAAGGCCTTCGGGCGCCGCTTTGAAGTCATCGCCTTCCGCTGGCTCGCGGCGAGTGAAGTGTGAGAAAAGGACGGAAGCCTATCAGACAGACGAAGAAATGAGAATGACAGAACAGATCGGACGGATCGGACGGATCGGACGGATCCTCTTTCACCGACCACAGGCCACAGACGACAGACCACGGCATCCTTGAAACTCCTCCTCTATATCTTCCTCCTCCTCATCCCTGCCACTGCATTCGGGCAGCAGGCCAAGCCACGCACCTGTCGCATCCTGTTTTTGGAGCCCCCCCCCAAGGCGCCGGAAACCCTCCAGCTCTTCGATGGCACGGAGTCGCGCGAGGTGGAATTGCCACGCATGAACTTTTCGCGCGTCTATGAACTGCCCGCCGGGCCACTCAAACTCTACCTCTTGCCCGCGCCGCCGCCGGATCCAACGCAAATCCCGGCCGCCGCCCCAGCCGTGACCGTGCCCGCGACGCTGGCGGATTTCTATCTGTTAGTCTCCAGTGATCCGGCCAATCCGATCGCGCCGGTCCGCATGCAGGTCATCAACGTCGGGGATGACAAGCTCAAGCGCGGCCAGATGCTCTGGTTCAACCTGACTGCCAATGCGGTCGGCGGCACCCTTGGCACCAGCAACCTCGCCATCGCGCCCGGCACGCGTGCGGTCGTGGATGCGCCGGCCGGGCGCAGCGAGGAATATCCGGTGAGCCTCAGCTTCCGCATGCCCGGCGACCAGCAACTATATCCCTTGTGCGAAACCCGCTGGCGTCACGACCCGCGCGGCCGCAGCTTGGTCTTCATCATCGCGCAGGCAGGCCGCCGCAGCCCGCGCGTGATGGCCTTCTCCGATTTCCGCGAGGCCCCTGCCGAGAATCGCTGATCAGGTAACGGGGCCGCCGCCGCCCGCGACCCGCCCGAGGCCGTGACAGGTTCCCTCCGGCAAGCACACAGTTCCTGATCCCGGCGGAAAATGAGTTGGCACTTGTTGGCGTTGCAGACGAATTCGTGAATCATCCGCGCATGGGTTTGCGGGTGGCGGCAGTGCCGATGCGGTGTCATGTCTTGCGCTTGCTTGATCATTGAAGGTTGGAAGTTGAATGTTGAATGTTGAAATCTTCGGCGTGCCTCATGGGAACCCCGCGGCTCTAACGGTTCAGCCACAGCGGGGTGGCGGGCTGCGCCCTTCCCACCGCACTCCAGACTTTGGCTCGCGCCTGGGCAGGTGAAGGTATGGAGTGCGGTGGGAAGCGCAGCGCCACACCGCTGTGGCTAAATCAGGGCGCTCGCTGCGGCCGGGCAATCGTCCGGTCCGTCGCCGGGGGCCCGGCGTCCCGGTTCTCGGAGGCACGTCCGCCGCGCAAGGCCTTGCGCAACGTCGATTCATTCACGCCCGCCTGGCGGGCCGCTGCCGCAACCGAGCCCCTCATCCTGTTTCACGATGCCGAGTGTCGGACCGAATCGAATCGCGCCGTCAGGAAATCCCGGCAACATGAGTGGTGGATCAGGAGCTTGCCGCCTACAGGCGCCGGCTGCGGATTTCCTCTTGGATGGCGGCGATGAAGTCCGGCAGGGTCCGGGTGCTGAGATCCTCGTGATCGCGGTGGCGGATGGACACGGTGGCGTCCTCGACTTCGCGGGCCCCGAGAACGAGCATGTAGGGGACGCGGTCGAGGCGGGCGAGGCGGATTTTCGCGCCGATCTTGTCGTTAGTGCGGTCCACGCTGACGCGGATGCCGACATCGGCGAGTTGGGCGGCGGTGGCTTCGGCGGCATCGAGGGTCTTTTCCGAGATGGGGATGACGCGGACTTGCTCGGGGGCGAGCCAGGTCGGGAACTTGCCCTCGAAATGCTCGATGAGCAGGCCGGTGAAACGCTCTAACGAACCAAACGGCGCGCGGTGGATCATCACCGGGCGATGCGGCTGGTTGTCCGCTCCCACATAGGTTAGATCAAAGCGTGCGGGCAGGTTGTAATCGACCTGGACGGTGCCAAGCTGCCATTCGCGACCGATGACGTCCTTGACGACGAAGTCGATCTTGGGGCCGTAGAAGGCGGCTTCGCCGAGTTCCTCGGAGTATTCGACGCCGAGGGTTTGCACGGCGGCGCGGAGGGCGGCTTCGGCCTGGTCCCAGTTTTCGGCGTCGCCGACGTATTTGTCGGAGTCCGGATCACGCAGCGAGAGGCGGACGCGGTAATCGTTCATGCCGAGGGTGCCGAGGACTTTTTTCACCAGACCGAGGCACCCGGCGACTTCGGCGGCCACCTGGTCGGGCGTGCAGAACAGATGGGCGTCGTCCTGGGTGAAGCCGCGCACGCGGGTCATGCCGCCGAGTTCGCCGGATTGTTCCCAGCGATAGACGGTGCCGAATTCGGCGAGGCGCACGGGCAGATCGCGATAGGAATGGGGGTCGCTCGCATAGATCTTGATGTGATGCGGACAATTCATCGGCTTGAGCAGGTAGCCTTCGTAGGCACCGCTGGCGAGGCCGTTGAGGAGCTGGCCACAGGTGGCGTTTTCATCGGCGAGCCGCTCCAGCACCTCACGCTCGGCAATGGGCGGGTATTGTTTTTCCTGATAGTATGGGAAATGGCCGGACGTGCGATAGAGATCGAGCTTGCCGATGTGCGGGGTGAAGACTTGCGAGTACCCTTGTTGGTCGAGTTCTGCGGTGATGAATTCCTGGAGGGCGCGGCGGACCAGCGCGCCTTTCGGTTTCCACAGGATGAGGCCCTGGCCGACGGCTTCATCGATGGCGAAGAGCCCGAGGTCCTTGCCGAGGCGGCGGTGGTCGCGTTTTTTCGCTTCTTCGAGGCGGGTCAGGTGGTCCTGGAGTTCGGTGGAGTTCTTGAAGCAAGTGCCGTAGATGCGCTGGAGCGACTCGCGGTCCTTGTCGCCCTTGTAAAAGGCGCTGGCGATGCTCATCAACTTGAAGGCCTTGCAATTGCCGGTGCGGCCGACGTGCGGGCCGGCGCAAAGGTCCCAGAACTCGCCGTTCTTGAAGATGGAGATTTCCTCACCCTCGGGGATGGAGTCGAGGAGATCGACCTTGAAGATGCTTTCCACCGAGCGTTCGGCGACGGCGCCGAGACGCCCGGCCATGGCCAGCGCGAGGGCCTCGTCGCGGGAGATGATCACGCGCTCAAACGGGTCGTTATCCTTCACCACCCGCTTCATTTCCTCCTCGAGGCGGGGAAAATCATCGGGGGTGATGCGGTGGCTCAGGGCCAGGTCGTAATAGAAGCCGTTTTCGACCGGTGGGCCGGCGGCGAGTTGGACCTCCGGCCAGAGGCGGCAGATGGCGGTGGCCATGACGTGGGCGCAGGAATGGCGGAGCCGTTCCAAATCAGTCATTTGCTGGCGTTCGTCGAGAGTCTTGCGGTCGGACATGGGAGGGTGCGGGTTGTCAGTTAGATGGGATCGGCGATCAGGGCAAAGGAAAAAATCGGGGCGGGAGGTGTTGAGGATGAACTCATGGGGCAGCGGTCAATGGTCATGGTTGGCGGGCGGCGCGGAGTATGGGGGAGAGTTGGCGGCTTGGTCAACTCCGGAGGTGAGAGCATTCCCGGGAAGCGGGGAGCGTGGGCGTCCCGCCCACATTTGCCAATGAGCCGAGAAAGCACGAGCGCCGCAGCCCCACAACCTTGCTCATCCCATTGTCTCTGCGGCGGCCAATTAATCCGCGCAATCCGTGGTTGCCATCTCCATCTCAGCACCAGCACCCGGCCCGCGCTTTGGGTGTGGAACGAGGAGTAACGTGGGCGCCATCAGGAGCGCTTGCATGCTGCACGCTGACGGCCAGCGGACAGGTTGTCCGCTGGCTCGAAACAGGCGACAGAATGTCGCCTCGCCGACAACCGACAACATGTCGGCGCTCCTCACTTGAGGCACCATCGGAGCCAAGTTGCTCGGGAGGAGTTCAACTGCGGATTTCGGGCACGCTGATGTTCTGGATTTGATTAGACGAGCGCCTTTCCAAAAACCTGCTGCGTGGCAGTATGGGACGCGTTTCCGGTTTGAACGCGGGTTGAAGGTCGGATGTTGTGGGTGGCAAGTCGCGGGTTGGGTTTCCAATCCCAACGGGATTGCATCCCTCAGCCCAGGGTTGGCTCGCAGGGACTACCCTGGGATGGTTGGTCCGAAGAATCACAAATCCTCTTCGTATTCAGCCAGGTCTGAGGTGCCGCCTCGCCAGGCAAAACACCCTTGCTGCAAGGGTGCATGACAAGAAAGTCACGGAGGGGCGATCTCCGAATCGCCCTCGACCATGGGATGGCAATGGCAAGCGGATTCCCTCCACTCATTGGCTCACCATGGACCACGGCGGTTCGGAGACCGCCGCTCCTTGAAGCGCCCGCCCGCATGATTTCGGTGTCACGGGATCGTGCTGATTTTTTCATGCACCCGCTCACCGCGCGGCTCCCTGTGGGAGCTGTCGGGGCTTGACATTCCGGCGCTCACGGCGATGCTGTGCCCGTGCGTTACCTCGATCCCAAGAACGACCTGGTGTTCAAGAAAGTCTTCAGTCGGCCGCGGCTGCTGAAGAGCTTCCTGAACGCGCTGCTGCCGCTCAAAGAGCCGGTGGAAGCGCTGGAATACCTGCCCGTGGAGTTGGTGCCGGATTTGGCGGAGTTGAAACATTCGGTGGTGGATGTGCGCTGCGTGGATCGGAGTGGCCGGCAGTTCATCGTGGAAATGCAGATGTTCTGGACCACCGGGTTCAAGAGCCGGGTGCTGTTCAATGCCGCCAAAGCCTACGTCCGCCAGGCCGACCGGGCCGCCGGTTACGCAGAGCTGCAGCCGGTGTTCTCGCTCAATCTGGTCAACCAGGTCTTCGAGCGGGACAATCCCGAGTACTACCACCACTACGCGATCGTGGAGATGGAACAAACCCACCGTCGGATCGAAGGCCTGGAATTCGTCTTCGTGGAGCTGCCCAAGTTCCGGCCGGAAGCCATCGCCAGCGACCGGATGCGCAAGTTGTGGTTGCGGTTTCTGACCGAGACCGGCGGTGACACGCCGGCGGCCGCGCCGGAGTTGTTAGAAGACCCGGCGACCCGCGAGGCGCTCGAATGCGTGGCGGAAAGCGGTTTCACCCGCGCCGAGCTGGATGCCTATGACCGCTACTGGGACAGCATTCGCTGCGAGGTCACGCTGGTGGAAGGTTCGTTTCACAAGGGCGAGTCGAAAGGCAGACAGGAAGGCGAATTGAAAGGCAGACAGGAAGGCGAATTGAAAGGCAGGCTGGCAGTGGCCGCCGCCCTGAAGCAGGCGGGGTTGCTCACCGCCGAACAAATCGCCGCGGTGGCCGGTTTGTCCGCAGAGCAAGTGCGGGGGCTGTAGCGCCGGAGCGCCGGCTTCAGCCGGCGAGTATTCAAGGAGCGCAACCACCAGCCCCGGAGTGACGGAACCGCGTTCCGGATTGATTTACGATTTATGATTTATGATTTTTGATTGCTGAAGTGAGCTTGCCTGGCGCGGCCGCTCATTTTGAAGCTCAGTTCAAATATCAAAAACAACTATCAAGAATCATAAATCCTCTTCGCATTTCGCCAGGTCTGAGCCGCCGCCTCGCCAGGCAAAACACCGTTGCTGCAAGGGTGCATGACAAGAAAGTCACGGAGGGGCGATCTCCGAATCGCCCTCGACCATGAGCGGGCAATGGCAAGCGGATTCCCTCTTCTCATTGGCTCACCATGGACGACGGCGGATCGGAGTCCGCCGCCCGCCTGTTTTCGGTGTCACGGGATCGTTTGGATCTTTTTGTCAGGCACCCTTGCTGCAAGAATGTGCCGCCAGAATGCGCTTGCCACGCCCTGCGGCTTTTTCCATCACTAACCCGTCAGCCGACTCACGCTGAGTCGATTCACAACCTAACGGAAAAACCGACGGCCCCCTGGAACGCCATGAAAACATCGCACCTCTTCTCCGCTCTCGTGAGTGCTTGGCTGGCCTTGGTGATGGCCGCACCGGCGTCCCCGTTGTCCGTGAGCCAGGGCCGCGCCTCGCAGCGGGCGGGGACGCGACTGGTGGATGTGTATTACGACATTGGCGGCGGCACGCCACCCTACACCGTCACGCTCCAGGGCTCGCTGGACGGCGGCACGACCTGGACGCTGCCGGTCACCACGGTCAGCGGCAACGTGGGCGCCGGGGTGACGGCGGGCACCAACCGGTTGGTGACCTGGAACGCGGGCACGGACTGGGCGGGGCAGCTCTCGACGAACGTGCGCTTCCGCGTGAATGCCAGCGACACGCCACCCACCCCGACGGGCTTCGCGCTGATCCCGGCGGGGAGCTTCTCGATGGGGGATTCGGTGGACGGGGAATATGTGCCGGTCCACAGCGTCTATGTGAGCGCGTTCTTCATGGAGAAGTATTTGGTGACGAAGGCGCTGTGGGACAGTGTCAGGACGTGGGGTTTGACCCATGGCTACACGGACCTACCCGCTGGCGGCGGCAAGGCGACCAATCACCCGGTGCACTCGATCAATTGGTATGCGATGGTGAAGTGGTGTAACGCCCGGAGTGAAAAGGAAGGGCTGACGCCATGCTACACCGTCTCCGGGCTGGTGTATCGGACAGGCAGCAGCGCCCCGGTGTGCAATTGGAGTGCGAATGGCTACCGCCTGCCGACGGAGGCGGAGTGGGAGAAGGCGGCACGTGGTGGTGTGGCCGGGGCGCGGTATCCGTGGGGGACGAACACGATCAGCCAGAGCCAGGCGAACTATAATGCATCTGGCACCTCCTATGGCAACCTGAGCGGGGATGTTGGCTATCATCCGACCTACAACGACGGGGTTTTTCCCTACACGTCTCCGGTGGGGAGTTTTGCGGCGAATGGCTATGGGCTGTATGACATGGCGGGGAACGTGTGGGAGTGGTGCTGGGATTGGTACGGCTCTTACACCGCCGGATCACAGACCGACCCGCGTGGTCCTTCTCCGGGCTCGGTCCGGGTGGTCCGGGGCGGCGGTTGGTACGGCCTCGCGGGCTTGTGCCGCGTCGCGCTCCGCTACTTCGGCTACCCGGACTACTCGGGCAGTAGCATGGGGTTCCGGGCCGCCCGCAGTTCAGTCCCCTAGCACGGCGGGAAGCGGAGCGAGAGGAACGGAATAGCAAGTGAGCGGCAGCGAACGCAGCAATGAAGTGACGGGAGCGCAGGAGGAAGAAAGGATGAATTTTGAAGGATGAATTATGAATTGAAGAAGCAGCGATGGGGTTCAGGGGCAAGGACCCTAACGATTTTCTTGAAAGAACGAGCCATGCCATTTGAGTTTATCCAGATCCCTGCCAACCGGCAGGGCGGGGAGCGCCGGCGTCCCGCCGGCTGTGTTCGGCATCCTGCCGAACACTCTTCCGCGAATGAACCGTCCACCGGAGCCACCAACGACATTCGTAGACCCCAGTGTTGCTCTCGTCGAGGCCACGCCATGCCATTGCGGCCAGTGGCCTTGGGATGCCGCCCGGATCACGGGTTGCCGTGGTTCCCAACATCGGATGCAACCCCGGTGGGGTTAGTTGAAATGTGGGGCCATGGACCCAGGGGACCCAGGGTAGCTTCGCAACCCTGGGCTGTGGGACGCAATCCCGTTGGGATTGGCAGGACGCTGCCAGCACCCGCGGGGTTTGTAGCGGCGGTCTGTGACCGTCGCTGCCATGGCGTGGCGGATTCTTGCGCGAGCCATTCGCCTGCCAGGCGCATCACGCGCCACCCGCGCCACGCATGGGCATCGACACTCATAGAGTGCCGCTACAAGACGCGCAGCCGCACGAGCCATTCGCTTACGACACTCATAGAGTGCCGCTACAATCCTTTCCTTTCGCTTCACTCCCCGACAACTCTGATCCCATGAAAACACCGATCATTTCCTCCCTCGCCGCCCTCCTCGCCCTGGCCGCCGCCCTGCTCACGCCCGCCCTGGCGGAGAGCGCCTTCACCCTAACCAACATCATCACGCTCGACACCCGCGGCACCGGCGACCTGACAGTCACCGGCCGCGTGCTCAACAGCCAGACGAAAGCCCCGTTGGCCGGAGCCACCGTGACCCTGGCCGGATTGAGCACGACCACCGGTTCAATCGGCACCTTCACCCTGGCGAACGTGAGCCTGACCTCCGGCACCACTCTCACGGCCAGCGCCACCGGCTACCTGTCGCAGACGCGGACGGTCACGGCGGCGGCGGGCGTGAAGGCGGTGAACATGGGCGACCTCGCGCTGGCCCCGAACACGAGCAAGGCGGTGGTGGACTCGCTGAAACTGTAGAACCCCAAAGGCATCTATCTGCGCGGCCTGCCGGAGGCGCTCAAGGGCGTGCTGTCGCGCCCGACGGCAACGGCCAGTGTCAATTGGAACAGCAATCCACCGGGCACCGTTGAGTTCTGGGCCGACGGGGTGTTGATAGGAACCCGGACCGGCAGCGGACCGAGTTACAGCCTGGCGATGCCGGTGGACACCTGCTTTTTTCCGTCCGCAGGCCCCCATCAAGTCAAGGTGGTGGCGAAACCCGTGGCGCCCGAGAAGTGGTCGGACCCGAAATTGTTGGAGGTGCAGGTGGTGAGCCTGCCCTACTTTCTCAGGAACCTGCTCAGTGCGGCGGAGACCGGGCCGGGGACGCTGGCGGTGGATTTTTCGTTTCCGGTGAAAAGCCAGACGGTGACCTTGCCGGTGCTGGGGAAATACGGCTGTGAATTTGCCCTGGGCGGCAGCTTTGATTACACCATCGAGGATGGTTCATGGGAACTCGGGCTTGGCGTCTCAGCCGATGGAAAACCGAAGGGGAAGCCCGGGCGGCGGCCGACCCTTCCCGGCCTGACGCGTTATGCCAAGCCAAAGCTCTACATCGGCAATCAGGTGATCGAGGGCAGCCTCTACGGCGTGGCCAGCGGCAGCTCGCTGATGGATCCCTTTGTGATCGATCAGTTCGCCGTCGATCTCGCCGTGGGCTGGAAGGGCGAGCTGACCCGCTACAGCGTGGCGGACGCCTTGCTGCCCGGCCTAACCACGGCACTGAGCTTTGCGCCGGGCGCCGATGAGTTGCTGAAGAACTTCAGCATTATCCTGTGGCTGAAGGTGGACGGCGAGGGCGTGGTGGGCTTCAAGCCGGTCTGGCCGGTGGAATTCCAGGAGGCGACGCTGGAAGCGAACGTCGGGCTTGAGGCGGCCTACGAGCCGAAGATTTCCGAGAACCTGAAGGCGAAGATCTATGTGGGCGGGGAGGGCAGTCTGAAGGTCGGCGTGCCGGCCCCGATTTTCCGGGAGGCGGGCTTCAAGGTTTACGGCGGGGTGTCGGTGGAAGCCTGGGTCTTCACGATCGAGCGGGAATGGGTGTTGCTCGAATACACCTGGACGCCCTCGGGAAGCCCGTCGCCAAGCGCCATGCATGACACCGGCACCGGCTATCTGATAGAGGCGGCCGGGAACCGGAGCGCCACCTGGAAACCCATGGCCCGGCCATGGCGCGAGCAAGGCGGAGAGGTGTTTCTGCCCCAGGCCGCCGACCCGAACCTGGATGTTTTCGCCCGCATGGGGAAGATCCCCTCGCCGAGCGTGAGCCAGGTGCCTGCTGCGGGCCCCAGCCGCCTCATCGTCAGCGATCCGGCGCTGCCCGCGCAAAGCGGGCTGCCGCTGTTGCAGAACGTGTTTCCGAATTCAGAGCCCGCCCTCGCCGCCCTCGCCAACACCCAGATGCTCCTCTATGTGCGCGACACCGGCGCAGCCGATCCGATCCATTTCACCGAAATCGCCTGGACGCGCTTCGATGGCACGACCTGGAGCACGCCGGCCGCACTGGCCGCCGATCCGCGCGGACAGTTCGCCCCGCGCGTGGCTTTCGATGGCAATGGGGCCGCCGTGGCGGTGTGGGAACGGATCAAGGACGCGGCCTTCTCCACCGCGGACGTCGGCCTGGCCGCCGCCCAGATGGAACTGGTCACGGCCAAGTGGAATCCGGCCACCGGCACCTGGGGCGCGGCCAGCGCTCTAACGGAAAACACCTGGCTCGATCACGACCCGCAACTTGCCGGTCCCCTAACGGATGGCGATCTGCTCCTGACCTGGCGGGAGAACCGGTCCAATCTGCTCATCGGCAGCGGGGCGGCGGGCAGCGCCGACAACAGCAGCGTGCTCACCCGGCGCTGGGATGCGGCCACCGCCACCTGGGGCGCGGTGCAAGTGCTGGTGGCGGATCTAACCGGCGAGCAGTCCTGCGCCCTCGCGGCGGCGGGAAACAAGGCCGTGCTGCTGCTAAGCCGGGACCTGGACGGGGACTTTGCCACGACCAGTGACACCGAGTTGTTCCATCGCGTCTGGAACGAAGCCGCCAGCACCTGGAGCGCCCTGACCCGCCACACCACCGACGCCATCGCCGACCGCAATGCCAAGGTCGCGCTCGATGCCAGCGGCCAAAGCTACGCCCTCTGGCAACGCGGCGACGAGTTGGTGATGGACCGCGATCTAACCGGAACGCCGGTTGCCGTCCGCGCCGATGCGGCCACCGCCGGCTTTTCCGACTTCGCGCTCACGCTTTCCCCCGGCGGCAACGTGGTGGCGCTGTGGCAGGAAATGACCGATTTCGGCTCGGAGGCGCACTACCGGGTGTTTGATCCGGCCTCCAACACCTGGGGCCTGGACACGCTGCTGTCGCAAGATTCCGATTTGGAACGCTCCTTCGCCACGGCCTGGGATGCCACGGGCAACCTGGTCCTCGCCTACGACAACGTGACGGTGACCAAGCAAACCATGACCGTCGTGCTCGATGGCGGCGGCACCGTCACCGTGGATGGCGTGCCGCAACCGGGCCGCGTGGATTTGTTCCTGGCCAAGCGGGCGCTGGTCAAGGATCTCACGCTCTCCGCCAACGGTCTAACCGCTTCTGGCACGACCTTTCTGCCCGGCGATGCGATCACCCTAAAAGCCAGGGTGAAGAACTCCGGCAACGTGGCGGTGCAGGATGTGGCGGTGGCATTCTATAACGGCGACCCGGCGGCGGGCGGCAGCTTGCTCCAGGCGGTCACCGTGCCCGGTTGGCTCAAGGCGGCGGACGAGGCGGAGGTCACGGCGAACTGGACGATTCCCGCCCCCGCCATCGCCCGCACGATCTTCGCCACGGTGGACCCGGCGGGCGGCGTCACGGAGTCCGATGAGACTAACAACACGCTGTCACTGCCGCTCAACGGAGTGAACCTGCAACTCGAATACGGGTCCGGTTCGGTGCTGCGCGATGGCTCGGCGCGGGTGGTGGCGCGGGTGAAAAACCTGTCAGCCCCGGAAGCCCCGGTGACGATGCTGCGGCTCAAACAACAGGATGCCACGACGACCCTGGCGGAGATCAACGTCAGCCAACTGGCACCGGGCGACTCGGTGGAAATCCCGCTCGATTTGCCCGCCGGAACTCAGCCCGAGGGCACCCGGGCCTATCGTCTGACGGTCGATGAGGAAGCCCTGGCCGGCGACATCGATCCGACCAACAACGAGGTCTTGTTCAGCCTCAACCTGTGGATCGACGACGATGGCGACGGCATCCCGCACGAATGGGAGGTGGCCAACGGCATGAGCGACAGCAACGCGGCCGACGCGGCGCTGGATGCCGACGGCGATGGCTTCTCCAACAAGCAGGAATACCTGGCGGCGACCGACCCGCGCGACGCGGCGTCCTATCTGCGGATCGGCGAGGTCGCGCAACAAAGCCTGGCGGCGGGCGGCGGCGTCGCCATTTCATGGGCCTCGGTGGCGGGCCGACGCTATAATCTGGAGCGCTCGTATGACCTGAGCCACTGGGTGGTGTTCAGTGCCAACGTCGAGGGCACGCCTCCGCTCAACACGGTGACCGATACCGAGGTGGCGCCGTCCGCCAAGGCGTTCTACCGCCTGGTGGTGTTAGGGGAATAGGCATCCGCGGATCGGGTATGGCATTGGGCTTCGGCAGCAGGCAGGTGGGAGCGAAGGAAGCCGCCTTGCCTCAACGGGGTGGTGGCCGGTCTTCCCATTTCGGATGCAACCCCGTTGGGCATGCGCGTCAGGTTAAGGACCTGACGCCTTGTACCGGTAAGTTCCTCGCGAATTTCTGTATCAACCTCGTCACAATCTCCACCCTAACTGGACATCCTGAGGTCCGATCGGACCGCAGGATGTCCAGTTAGGGACTGCTGTTGCGGGTCACTGTCGGTAACAGGGATCACATTTCCCTTAACTTGACGGGCATGCCCACCGGGGTTGTGTCCCGCCACAGGCCACAACCCCGGTGGGCATGCGCGTCAAGTTAAGGGCTTATTCCCTTTAACCACGGGCTTTTTCGGCTTCACGCGGCGGAGAACGAACGTGTTCCGGTCTTCCACCAGCCATTCCATCTCCTCTCCCTTCTCGATCTGCGCCGCCTCCGCCAA
>JAPLUI010000283.1 GCA_026397725.1 Verrucomicrobiota bacterium
AGAAAACATGAGTGCACATTTTCCTGATCCCGGCGGAAAATGAGTTGGCACTTTTCTGGCGTTTCCGACGAATTCGTGAATCATCCGCGCATGGGTTTCGGGTGGCAGCAGTGCCGATGCGGTGCCTTGCTCTTACTTGATCATTGAATGTTGAATGTTGAAATCTTCGGCATGAGGAATGGTGTAGCCGCGGCTCTCCCGGTTTAGCCACAGCGGGGTGGCGGGCTGCGCCCTTCCCACCGCACTCCAGACTTTGGCTCGCGCCTGTGCGGTGAGAGTATGGAGTGCGGTGCGAAGCGCAGCGCCACACCGCTGTGGCTAAATCCCGGCGCTCGCTGCGGCCGGACCATCGTCCGGCCCGTCACCAGGACTCGGCGTTCTCCCGCCCACCGAGGCGTGACCACCCGCGAGACGGACTGAACCTGGTCAAATCCGAGCCCGCAAACATCACCATTCTTTTCCCAAATCCGTCCCGCTTGGAACATTGGGCTGGCATTGCGCGGTAAAGCGTCTAGTTTGTGCTCGAAATGCTTCTGTCGCCGTCTTCCGATTCCCTTCCAGATCCCAATCAAGTTGCCTCCTGGGATCGATGGATGCGCCCGTTTTACTGGTTGGCCGGGGCGCGGTGGGAGACGTTGCGCCATTGTCCGCCGAGCGAGCGTGAGCGGATCGCGGTGATCGGCAGCACCGTGTTGATTCCCACTGTCATGTCCTTTCTGGGGATGATTTTTTATGCCAAGAGCCGCTTTGCAGAGCCGCCATGGCTGGCGGTGGTGGCCATTGCCATGGCGTGGGCGTTCGTGATCATGAACACGGATCGCATTTTGCTGGCGACTTACCGGCCCTTCCAGCCGTGGTGGCGGCGGTGCATGCAGGTGATTTTCCGCTTTGGTCTCTCGGCGGTGATCAGCGTGGCAATCGGTTTCCCGTTCTGCCTGGATCAGTATCGCCCCGCCATCAAGTACCGCATGCAAACCGAGTTGCAGGGGAAACTCAATACCATCCGTGAGGAAGAGTCGCTCAAACGGGTGGAGCTGGCCGCAGAACTGCAAAAAATCCGCGAGGATGAAACCGCCGCCCGCAAGCAGATCGTCGCCACTTACACCACCCAGCGCGATGCGCTCGCCGCCCAGTTGCCGGCCTTGGAGACGGCGGCCCTCAATCCGGAAGAAGAAGCGGACAAACGCACCGAGGAGGAGCGGGTGAAGGCCGCCGACCCGGATTTTGTGGCACCGGCGAGTGGCGAGACGCGCAACGTGCTGGCGGCCATCGAGGCGCAAAAGGAAACCCGGACCAAGACCAAGGCGGAACTCGAAGAGAAGCAGGACTTGCATGGTCGGCTGGTCGAGGCCATCGCGCGGGAAACCGCCGGCCTGCCGAATGAATTCTATCCCGAGCCGAAAAAATCCGGGGTCGGTCCGCGGACCAAGGACATGAAGGAGCGGGACAAGGAGGTGAGCGCGGATATCAAGCGCTTGAAAGCGGCGCTCGATGCCCAGCAGGATGCGCTCATCTCCAGCGACAAGCAACTCGCCGCCGCGCGGCTGGCGGATCGCAACGCATTCATCGACGGGCTGGTTGGGAAGCGGGAAGCCTTCATCGAGGAGGCGAAGGAAAAGGAACGTCTCCGCAAGGAACGCCTGGCCAAACTCAATGCGGAAATCGAGGCCGTGGAGGCCGAGTATCCGCAGCGACTCGCCCGGCTGGCCGAGCAAACCGCCACCCTGGAAACCGCGCACACCAGCAACGCCAAGCGCCATGACGAGCGCTATCTGCCGCAAATCCAGCGGATCGAACGCAAGATGAACGGCGTCCTGGATCCGATGGAGGAAACCATCGGGCTCTACCGGGTGATCTTTGTCCCCGCGCCGGATGCGGACCCTGTGGAGGTCGGTGAGAAGGACCAGAAATGGATCGCCGGGTTGTTCCAGTTCCTCGTCATCTTCGGCACCCTCTTCATTTTGGATTTGGTGCCTATCATGACCAAGATCTTCAGCCGGGCCGGGCCCTATGATGTGCTCGTCGAGCATCCCGAATTCATCGCCAATGCCAACCTGCGGGTCTTGTTCGCCGAGTATGGAAAACGCGCGGCGGATTGGGGCATCACCGGGATGATGGAACAGCCCAGCGGGCCCGACCTCGTCAAAGGCCGCCCGCGGAACGTGCCGGCCCTGTCAGCGCCAAAGGCAGAACCGACCAAGAAGCCACCCCCGGGCAAACGAGGTCGGCCGCAGGATCTATTGTGAACCGGCCGGCGATGGAGTCTCCGGGTTGATCCGAGCGCATGGCTGTGACCGGGAGTCGGAATTGTTTTCGGGGCGGCCCTGGGGCCAGGTGGTGTTATGCACCGGTTGCAGGAGTGCCAGGACCTCGCTCAGCAATTCGTGATCGATGGGTTCCGCAATCTCCCGGATGTTTTGCACGATGCGTGCAGGACTGGCCGTGCCGACGATGGTGGTCGGGATGCTCTCGCAGGACACCGCAAACTGGAGCGCGAGCCGGCTGAGGTCGCTGCCACGCGAGGCGCAGAGTTGTGCCGCCGCCGCGCATTTCGCCCGCAGTGCGGCCGGGGCGGGATGCCAGGCGAGCGGACCGTCCACGCTCAGCAAGCGCATGGCGAGCGGCGCGGAGTTGAAGATGCCGACGCCCTTTTCCAGCAAGTACGGGAGCACTCCGGCGAGGGCCGTGTCGTTCAGGCAGTAATGGCAATACGACTGGATCTGATCGACCTCGACGCGCTCCATCACCACCTGAAACAGATGCAGCGGCAGCCCGGTGATGCCCACCCACCGCGCTTTGCCAGCCGCCTGGACCCGGCGTAACGCCGGGATGGTTTCGGTGATGATTTGGTTGATGTCGCCGAATTCCATGTCGTGGACCTGGATGAAGTCCACATGCGCCACACCCAACCGGGCGAGGCTTTCATCCACACTGCGAATCACGCGCTCCGCCGAGTAATCACAATCGCGCAGGTCAGGCCCGTAACGCGCCACCTTGGTCGCCAGCAGATAGTTGTCGCGGGGGATTTCGCGCAGCGCCTTGCCCAGCACCGTCTCCGCCCGGGTGCGTCCGTAGTAGGGTGCCGTGTCGATCAGGTTGATGCCGTGTTCGATGGCGGTATGCACACAGCGCACGCCCGCAGCCTCGTCGATGTCGCGAAACACCGAGCCCAGGGAGGAGCCGCCGAAACCGAGGATGGAAACCTTCAGGCCGGTGTTGCCTAACTGACGGTATTGCATGAGTAAAGCGGGGTGAGGTGGCGCTCGAAGAGGTTGTCCGTCACGTTGCGGGCGATGATGTCAGCGTTGGCAACCAGCGCGTCGGTGTAACGGCTGCCCAGTTCCGCCGCAACTTTGAAACCGACGTGGATGAGCTGGCGGAAATGCCGGTTGTACTCCGCACAGTTCGCCTCGTGGCGGAGCGCTGCCGCGAATTGATCCGACGACCAGCCGGCCACCGCGTCCGGGTCCGGGAGTTGGGCCCGGTCGATGTCAATGACCGTCGCGTACGGGCCGGTCAGTTCATCGAAGCGGGCGCAGGCACCGGCATAAACGGCCTTGGCCAGGGCCAGGCCCTCGCCGCCGGCTTCGGCGAGGCCGATGACTTCCTCCAACCAAGTGGTGCCGGCGGTCTTGACGTGCAAGCCCGCGGCGTGCTGCTTGACCAGGCGATTGATGATCGGATAGAGCGAGAACTTGTCGCTGCCGGAATGGATGCTGAGTTTGAGTGAGGCGGGCAGTCCGAACTCACCGATGGCATAGGCAATGACAGACAGATCCTCATCGAACTCCCGCTCGAACTGCGCGAGGTTGCCGACATAATCCACGCCCTTGTTGAAGCGCCCGGTGAACTTCGGCGCGATCGTCTGGACCGGCACCCCCTCCCGCGCGAGCATCGCCAGAATCAACAACAACTCCACCGGCGTCTGTGGCGAGTCGGTCTCATCCACCGACACCTCGGTGACAAAGTTGTCCGCGCCCTTGTGCTCCGCAAGGTACCGGTAGATGCGGCCGGCTTCCTGCATCGCGAGCAGAAACTTGGCCGCCGCCGCACCCACGGCATCCGCCGTGAGCACGAGCGCCGGGGCGATGCCGGGGATGGCCAGTTCCCCGAGGTATGCTGCCATGCTGTCCGCAAAGGCGCTCAGGCTCGCGGCGTCCGCCGGCTTGCCGGTGAAGTCAGCCACATCGAGGGTGAAGAAGTTGCTACTCGCGAGAAACCGGTCCACCGTTTGCAGTCCGATGTGATCGGCGTCCACATAGTAGTCGTCTTGCCAGCCTAGCGCTGCCACCGCCGCGTCCGCTTCCGCCCGCAGGTCGTCCGGCTGGCTGTGGACGATGGTGTGCTCGCGGTTGGACTTGTTCCAGACGGGAGACACCGGATAGCCGGCCTCGCGGGCGAGCATGATGGCGCGAAGTTGCGCCAGTCCCTGATGGGCGAAACGGTCGCCCATCCCGAACGTGTGTTTGCTGATTTTCAGTAGCTTGTGCATTGTTGACATATTGGGGGTAATTCTGACTGGCTCCGCAGGGTGATGAGGGCGGGCTGCGTCCTTCCCGCCGCACTCCATACTTTGGCTCGCGCATGAACAGGCGCAAGCATGGAGTGCGGTGGGAAGCGTAGCGCCACACCGCTTTGGCTAAAGCCCGGCGCTCGCTGCAGCCGAGCCATGGTCCGGTTCGTCTTCGTTCCACGATGCATGGGCAGAGGCTAGCCGACCCGCCTGCAAGATGCAAGGGAGAAGATGCCACAGGGGAGAAGACGCCACGGCAGCCAGTTCGATCCGGGAGGTCAAGCGGGGTGGGCGTCCCCCGCCCGCTCAAGGAGCGTGGGCGTCTCGCCCACATTGGCCAATGAGGAGCGAAAGCGAAGCGGCATTGGCACTCATGTTATCTCACCTCATTGGCAGGTGGGCGTGGACGCCCACGCTCCGTGAACACCCCGGCTCACTCCCGCCTCAAGGAGCGTGGGCGTCTCGCCCACATTGGCCAATGAGGAGCGAAAGGGCAGCGGCTTTGGCCCTCATGTTTTCTCACCTCATTGGCAGGTGGGCGTGGACGCCCACGCTCCTTGAACACCCCGGCTCGCTCCCGCACCGACCTGAAATACCGCTTCGGAATTTCCTGCACGGCGGGGGGGTATTGGGGAAGACGACGCGTTTACCACACCACCGGCACACCACAGTCGGGGAAGAAGTGATCTGGAGAGACGATGACAAAGCCTTCCTCCAGCGCCTGCGCGGCCAGCAGGCGGTCAAAGGGATCGCGATGGATGGGCGGCAGATCCGAGGTCCTTTGAATGGCGTTCAACTGGATCGCCATTTCTGAAATCGTCCATGCCGCCAGTTGCTGCGGTATCCACTGCCGCGGCGGCTCAGGCAGGATCAGCTTCCCGGCGTTGTGTTTGAGGTGCATCTCCCAGGCACTGGCGTGGCTGAAAACCAAATGGTTGGCGGGATCATTGATGGCTGCCTGGGCGGCAGCGCTGAGCCTTTCCGGCTCTTGGGTGAGCCAGATGAACGCGCAGGTATCGAGCAGTAAAGTCATGGGCTTAGAGTCCCCAGTCCTTGAGTTCCTTAGCTGTGAGCGGCGCGAAGCAATCCGCCGCGTAGCGCACGGGTGCCGAGGTCAGGGTCCCGACTTTGGGACGGGTGCCGGCGGCCGATTCACAACGGGTGATGCGGGCCACGGGACGCTCGTGGTCCAGCACCACCACGTCCTCCCCCTTGGCGATCAGAGTGAGCCAGTGGGCAAAGCGGCTGGCGGCTTGGTCGATGGTGATCTTGATCATGGCGTGACTCTAATCCCAAGAAGCAACGGTGGCAATGGCGATCCTCGATCCGCTATCCTCGATCCACCCCGGCTCACTCCCGCCTCAAGGAGCGTGGGCGTCTCGCCCACATTGGCCAATGAGGAGCGAAAGTGAAGCGGCATTGGCACTCATGTTTTCTCATCTCATTGGCAGGTGGGCGTGGACGCCCACGCTCCTTGAACACCCCGGCTCACTCCCGCCTCAAGGAGCGTGGGCGTCTCGCCCACATTGGCCAATGAGGATTGAAAGGGCAGCGGCTTTGGCCATCATGTTTTCTCACCTCATTGGCAGTTGGGCGTGGACGCCCACGCTCCGTAAACACCCCCCCTCACTCCCGCACCGACCTGAAATACCGCTTGGGAATCTCCTGCACGGAATACAACCTGGCGATCGTGCCGCCGGTGCCGGCGATGTGTTCTTCCACCGGCGTCCAGTTCAGCAAATCCATGGACGACTCGACCCGATAACTCTTGCCGAGGCCCGCGCCGAAGCGCACCTCCACCGCCGTGTAGATCACCAGTTGCGTGTCCGGTGAACTGTTCGGGTCGGTCGGGATGAAGCCGCTGGTGACCTCGTAGCCGTCGCTGAACCCGTCCGCGTCCGTGTCCCAGACGTCCGGGTTGCTGTGGTAAACGACGAGTTCCTGATAGTTCGTCAGGCCGTCGGCATCGGGGTCGCGTCCGTCCGGCGCGAAGATGGCGTTGATGGTCTTGTTGGTGTCCAGCAGGACCGCCAACGGGTTGGCGTTGCCGCTGGCGTCGCCGGTCCATTTGCTGAACAGGTAGCCCAGGTCAGGGTCGCCGGCGCTGAGTTGGACGGTGGCGTTGGGAGCATACTGATGTTGGCCCGCGACGGGGTCCGTGATGTCGTGGGACGCGGTGATCGTCAGATAGGCCCAGTCGCGGGTATCGACGCTCACGTTGCTGGATTCGGCCAGGACCCAGCGGGTCTCGACGTTGATGTTGGATGACTCGGCGCTCACCCAGGTGGCGCGGGCCGCCGGGGCGTGGAGGAACAATGCCACCGTGAGGGCGGCCAGGGTGCGGTGGAATTTGGTAGCATTCATAATATTGGTTAGGGCGGGGATTGGAAATGGTGGCGTCGTTGCGAATGAGAGGAATTGTAGCGGCGCTCTGTGAGCGCCGATGCGAATGGGAGGAATTGTAGCGGCGCTCTGTGAGCGTCGATGCGAATGGATCGCCGTTTCGTCATGAGCCGCGCATGGGCGCGACGGTCACAGACCGCCGCTACAAGGCCGGCGCAGGATCGCCTTGTAGCGGCGCTCTGTGAGCGCCGATGCCAAAGAGATGCGCGATGCATTCGC
>JAPLUI010000415.1 GCA_026397725.1 Verrucomicrobiota bacterium
CGGGGTGGCGGGCTGCGCCCTTCCCACCGCACTCCAGACTTTGGCTCGCGCCTGGGAAGGTGAAGGTATGGAGTGCGGTGGGAAGCGCAGCGCCACACTGCTGTGGCTAAGTCCCGGCGACCGCTGCGGCCAGACCATCGTCCGGTCCGTCATCAAGAACAAGAATGGACGCGGCTGTGACAATTCTTTGTCCTACTTGATCATTGAATGTTGGAAGTTGAATGTTGAATGTTGAAATCTTCGGCGTGCCTCATGGGAACCCCGTAGCTCTAACGGTTTAGCCACAGCGGGGTGGCGGGCTGCGCCCTTCCCACCGCACTCCAGACTTTGGCTCGCGGCTGGGCAGGTGAAAGGAACTGGCACCCTCATCTGCCAACTGTAGCAAACCATGGCCTAACATCTCCGACCGGATGTCGCTCCCGGCACCCCCCCGGAAGGTGCCAAGTCATTTTCCGGGATGCATTGCCAATTCCTTGTCAATTCAAGGTCCAGCCCAGGAGGTGTGTGGTTGGTGGACAGCCGCCGCCCCCCAACGCAGCTTTCCGGTCTGGCGGGTCCTCACGGGTTCGGCTGAGCCTTAATGCCGGGTTCAGGCCCGTCGCCGTCCAATTTGCCGCCGCCCCACTGCGGTTTTGCGAGGGTGGCGTTCCAGGCGTCCCACTTGGCTTGGAGTTCCTTGACCTTGTCCGGCTGGGCGGCGGCCAGGTCATGGGATTCGCCCAGGTCGGCGGCGAGGTTATAGAGTCTGGCGGCGGTGGCGGGTTGGTCGCGGCCGGTCAGGGTGTCGGCGTTGCTGTCATAGCGCACGAGTTTGTACTCGCCCATCCGGATCGCCATTTGGCGGCCGAGCCGCCAATAGAGCGCGTCGTGCGGCGCGCCGGTCTGCTCGCCGGTTAGGAATGGCAGCAGGTTCACCCCGTCGAGGTGCCACTCCGGCTTGCTGGTCACGCCGGCAGCGGCGAGGGCGGTGGCGGTTAGGTCGAGCTGAATCGCGGCCTGGTCAAACACGCCGGGTGTCAGCTTGCCTTTCCAGGACACGATGAAGGGCACCCGGATGCCGCCCTCAAGGGTCGTGCGCTTCGACCCGCGCAATGGCTCATTGCGGGAGCCATTGACGGTGGTGCCGGGCATCGTTGGGCCGCCGTTGTCGCTGATGAAAACCACCAGCGTGTGTTCTGCCAGTCCGCTGGCGGCCAGTTTCCTGAGCACGCCGCCAATCGCGTCATCCATCGCCAGCATCATCGCTGCGTAGGTACGCCGTCGCTGGTCGGTGATGTTGGAGAATTTCGCCAGGCGCTCATCGGTGGCTTGCATCGGCGTATGTACGGCATTGAAGGCGAGATAGAGGAACCACGGCGCGGCGCGGTGCCGTTCGATGAAGGACTCCGCCTCTTTGCCGAAGGCATCGGTGGTGTAGTCCATCTCCGTCACCGGGGTCGTGCCGCGCAGCATGCCGGCCGTCGCGAGATAACTGTGCGCGCCGCCAAGGAAACCGAAGAACTCGTCAAACCCGCGCCGCTGGGGCTGCATCGCGGGCGCACTGCCGAGATGCCATTTGCCCACCAGGCCAGTGACATAGCCGGCGGCCTTGAGGCGCTCGGCCAGCGTGGTTTCGGTGTGCGGCAAGCCGTCCTTGCCCCCGACCACATTGAATTCGTGGCCGAAGCGCTGCTGATAGCGACCCGTCATCAAGCCCGCCCGGGTGGGCGAGCAATACGGGCCGCTGACGTAGCCGTTGGTGAAGCGCACGCCCGCTGCGGCGAGGGCATCCAGATTCGGCGTGGGAATGTCCTTGCAGCCATGGAACCCCACGTCGCCGTAACCCATGTCATCGCCGACGATGAACAGGATGTTAGGCTTGGCGGGCGAAGCACCGGTGGCTGCCGGAAGACCCAGCAGTGCGAACAGCGTGCCACCTAGAATGTGGGTTTTCATGGCCGTCCGTTGGTCACGCAAGCCGCAACTCACCAGGCATCGGTGCGGAAAGGCGAGGCGGGCAGACCCTCGCGGTTGTAGAGGTTGGCACCGTCCGGATTCATCTGAAAGGCATAGCGCACGGCGACGGGTTCCTTCACGTCGGGCGAGGACACGGTGACCGTGTTGTTTTCGAGCACGGCATCGGCCCAGAACCATTTCTTGTCGGCACCGGCGATGGCGAAGCGCTTGAGTTTCTCGCCCTTGGCTTCGGCGGCCGGGTTGCGGCCTTCCTTCTTGCCAATCATCAGGCCCGTGCCGGTGTGCTCGAAGGCCAGGCGGGCCTTGTTGCCCTCGATCTTGAGCGCCTTGAACAGCGGTCCCGAAACCTCCAGTTGCTGCTGCCCATAGTCCCGGCCGAGGGCCCAGAGAGCGAGGCGCAGGCCCACGTCGTATTTGTTACGCGGATGAATGTCATCGCGCTCCGCGAGCGGCACGGTATCGGTGATGACCGCCATTCCCGTGTTAGGGATGGTGAGCGATTTGGTTTGCGCCTCGCGGAGTTTGGCCCAGCCATTGCCGCCGGCGGGATCCTCTGAAGGGGCCTGGAAACTGGCGAGTTGCACATAATAGAACGGGAAATCCCCCTGCCCCCATTGTTGGCGCCAGCCACCGATCAGGGCCCGCATCTTGTCGTAATACGTCTCGCCCTCACCGCCGTTGGATTCGCCCTGGTACCACAGCGCGCCCTTGATCGGCAGATGCACGACGGGATGGATCATCGCGTTGAACATGCCGCTCCAACCTTCACCACCCGGATGGGGCGGAATCGCCGGTGGCGGGCTGGTCGGCACGCCATTGGTCAACTGGCCCCGGGTCTTGGCGATCCAGGCCTCCATTTCAGTTAGGGCCTTCGGCAAGTGGGTGCTTTGATAGGCATTGATCGCTTCCTGCCTGGCGGTGAACTGTGGCTTGAGTTCGGCCACCAGTTCGAGGCCCGCGGTGGGCACCCAGGGCTCGATCGGCGTGCCGCCCCAGTTGTCGTCCACGATGCCGATGGGGACGCCGGTTTTCTGGAGGATCTCACGGGCGAAATAGAAACCCACGGCGCTGAACCCGGCCGCCGTTTGCGGCGAACAGACCTGCCACGGGGTGGCGGTCGGCGCTTCCAAGGACGGCATGGCGGCCTGCACATGATCAAACTTGATGCGGCGGATCTTGGGCAGGTCGGCGGCTTTGATGTCTTCCTCTGATCCCAGGCACCCGCCCAGGCCCATCTCCATGTTGGATTGGCCGGAGCAGACCCAGATGTCGCCGATGAGGATATTCTTCAGGGTCAGGCTGTTGTTGCCCTGCACCGTGAGTTCCAGGTTTTCGCCGGTCTTGATGGCCGGCAGCTCGAGCAACCACTGGCCTTTCTGGTTGGCCTTGGTCTTGGCATTCTTGCCTGCCAGCGTCACGCTCACCGCCTCGTCGGCATCCGCCCATCCCCAGACCCGCACCGGCAGGTCCCGTTGCAGCAGCATGTTGTCGGTGAAAATCTTCGGCAGGCGCACGTCCGCCGTGGCGGGCATCGCGCTCAGAAGGGTGGAGGCAGACAGGATCAGGTGGATCTTGCGGCGGTGGCTGGTGGTGGTATGGTTCATGATGGTTGGATGAAACTGAGGCAGGCCTGGCTTGGTCGCCCATCGATCCGGCATGGTCCGCGCCATGCCAACTGCGGATTATGGAAAACCGGCCGGGTTTGCAAATCGAACTCAGCTACGGCCGGGCACGTGCGATTCTTTCGCCCCACGCGGGCATGCGCGTCAAGTTCACACTTCCTGAGCTGGACCTTGAATTGACAAGGAATTGGCCATGCATCCCGGAAAATGACTTGGCACCTTCCGGGCGGTGCCGGGACTTAGCCACCGCGGTGTGGCGCTGCGCATCCCACCGCACTCCATACCTTCACCTGCCCGGGCGCGAGCCAAAGTCTGGAGTGCGGTGGGAAGGGCACCGCCCGCCACCCCGCTGTGGCTCAACCGTTAGAGCTGCGGGGTTCCCATGAG
>JAPLUI010000563.1 GCA_026397725.1 Verrucomicrobiota bacterium
ATTTCGTCGCGGTGCGTTTCCACGTAGCGCCAGGCGGCGTCCAGATCATAGACGCCAAGACCGGGGTAGTCCTTGAGCAAATCGAGATCCCCCACCCCCGCGCGCCGGGCGTCCTCCAGCATCCAGACGGCGATGCGCGTCCCGCCGATGCAGGCCTCGCCGCCGCTGATGCCCGGCGTGTGCCGGATGGGGGCGGCGGCAGTTTCCTGGGTGCCGCCTGCCCGAGCCTTGACAAAAAGCAAGAAATCCAGCACCTCGGCTTGGATCGGCTCGGGTGCGGATTCAATCTCACTGACGATGCGCTGGGTGAGTACGCTCATGGCCCGAAGCTACCTTACCCCGGCGTGGTTTTCATCGTTCGCCGTTCGTCATTTCAAAAACCGCTGCGCTCCCGTCACTTCATTGCGGCGCTCGCTACCGCTCACCTGCCATTCAGTTCATCCCGCTCTGCTACCGGCTGCGCTAGCAGCCTGTCGGATTTGGAATCACATCCGACCAAGCCAGAGCAAGAGGGCAAGCTGCAGATTCAAGTGCGCGCCCCGGCCACAAATGCCCAAGGCAACACCCCGTATGACCGAAAAATCCCACGGTAACCCCTTCATCAACCGCCGGTCATCGGTGGCCTTGGCGATCCCTCAAGGGCAAACCGCCAACTCGATCCCAAACATTCGGCAACCCCTTTACGCGAAATGTTACCATACCCTGAAATCCTCTCGTAGTCAGCGAAAACTCTTGGGAAATGAATGTGCCGCGTTGGGCATTGCATGCCCCGTCATTGCCACGTCCACCGACCTGCTGACGAGTTACCGCACTCCATGGTCACTTTGCCATTCCAGCACCTCCCGGACTTCCTGCAACAACTGATTGGCCACCTCGGCTTCGTGGCGGGCGATGCCGTTAGCGGTTAGTTCGGTCAGGTGCTCGTGCCGTTGCCAGCAGGACTGGGCAGCCGTGTAAAGCGGCATCGAGACCATGATCAACAGCATGCCGCAGGCATAAGCCGGGAGCAAGGCCAGCGCCACCACGGCCCGGGAAAACTGGCGGATGAAGGTCACGGCCATGGCCCGCACGACGCTGGTTAGAATTCCCAGCACCAACGGCGCCAGCAAGGCCAGCTTCCATGCCAGAAAATGCTCCAGGTTGGCCACCGGCGGCTCCAGCATCCCAAGCACCGGCACCAACGCCGCCCCAGCCGCCACCGCCAGCCAACCGGGGAGCGCAGTGCCACCACCAATCCCCAAGGCCGCCGCCCGCCGCCCGAACCGCCAGCGTGCGATCAGCACCGGCATAACCAGCATCAACAAGGCCAGCGCCAGAAAATCCGCGGCTATCAGAATCAGCGCGCCACCTTTGGCGAGACCCCATTCCTGCCCGCCCAGCGGGGTGCAGCGGGTCAGTGCCGTCACATACCCGAATGGCAGCAGCACCCCCGCACCTAACATCCACGCCCAATCCACCGGCAACAGCAGAGCATTGATCCGCTGCGCCAGCCGCAACATCCATGGTGGCAGGCAATAACGGAACAGCGCGACTGCCAGCATGCCCAGCCCCAGCAGCACCCATACTGCCAGCGAACCAGCCCGTGAGGCCAACAAGTGCTCCACCATGCGGCCGGGCTTCAAGTCCTCATCCGTCAGCGGGGGCGGGGACTTCACCAGCCACCGGTTCCTGATGCCTGCTTCATCCCCCAGGCTGCAGCGCAGGTCCAGCTCCCGGGTGCTCCTTCCCACCACCTCCTGTTCCTCGGACCATTTGACCAAGCGGTCATTGATTCTCTTGATCCGCATGGCTGCTTCGTGAAGCCCCAGTTTCCCTGCGGCGGCATGCAGATTCCGGGTCAGGGTCACACAACTTGCCTTCAGGATGAGCACGTCGAGCAGCCTCGGATGCGGCATCCCGGCCCAGGCTTGGATGAAGACCTCGGCATCCCCAAGCAAGGAGTCGAATTCCGCGGCATCCCCAGCTTCGCCTAACAGCCATGCCTGCGCCGCGATGGCGTCGGCCAGCCCGCGCAGGTTGAAATCAGATCCGGAATGCCCGCTTGCATAAACCTCCGCTGCCAAGCGCGAGACTCGATCCGACTGCGGCAGCAGGGAGACCCGCGCGGCGACAAATTCCTTGTGGCGGTTCACAAATTGCGGTTGCGTGCGTGCTTCCCGCAGCAGTGCCAAGGCCTGCGTGAGCTTTGCCCCGTCCACGATTGTCCATGCCGGTGCCTCCCCTGCCTGCTTGGCTTGGCTGGTCGGTCTTGCTCGCTTGACAGAGTCTTTGGCGAGGGCTCCCGCCGCATGATAGGTGAACCACGAGTTATCGGGGTCCAGCCGCCGTGCCGTGGCCAGAAAGTCCGGCGGAAACGCCCGCTGCTCCGCTTGGCAAGCAAAGGCATATTGCGCGTAACCGGCAGGATTGTCCGGGGCACTTTCCCAGAGCGCCCGCATTTGGGCGGATTCCGGTTGCTTGGAGAGATCGCCAAACAACAAGAACCGATCCCGTGCGCTCAGACCCGCACCGATCACCTCATGCGGTTGCGCCGGCCACCCTGTGCCGTAGTGCCCAAACCATCCAAGCACCCGCTGATACCGCCATGCCTCATTCACTGCGGCGGCCAACACCCACAGCGACAGCAAGCCCAACGCCACCCCCAACATCCGGCGCCACTGCGGACGGCGGATTCCGCCATCCACGGCATCCCAGCGTGCCAGCATCGCGTCCGCACCCGGCCGGGACGCTGGCACCATTCCTGCTAACAATCCAAGCCCGGCCAGGCGCCATGCCGCATTTTCCGCCAGCGGGCGCAGCGCAGCTTCCGTCAGGCGATCAGGGGCATCGGACACGGGGGGTATCTAGCGGCATCGCCAGGGCCGGTCAAGGCTGCCGTGGTGTGCGGGGATTGGCCACTGCTTGCCGTGCCTACCCAACGCGGCCCCCGGCGGCGGGCACCGCCTGGCAGATTTCGCGCCAACCGGGGAAATTCCAGCGCGTGGGAAAACCGCCGCATTGGGCCGGCTTGACCGGATGGATGCGGCAGGCCTGGCCATCGAGCATGATGCACTCGTGACCCGGCTTTTCCACCAGCGACAGTCCCTGGCGGTTGGTGCGCAGGCGGGTGTAGCGCTCGATGAACTCCAATTCCGTTAGGTTGAGGGCGGCGGCGAGGCGGGGGATTTCATGGTCATCCAAGCGCACCTCGCCCGGCCACTTGCAGCAGGCGGTGCAGCGCTGGCAAACGTAGCCAACCGCCGGTTCGAGTTGGGCTCCGGGGTGATCCGGGCTGCCAGGGTCCTGGAACATCGGATCAGCGGGGGGCGGTGAGCCGTCGGTAATGGCTGTTGACGCGCCTGAGGAAGGCCTGCCACTTGGCACCAGGGCGGCCGTGGTCCAGCAGGAGGTGCGGACAATTCTTGTTAGGCGGGTGTTTGCCGTGGCGCGGCCAGTGGTAGTGCGGGACGACGTTGCGCAGCGGGATGTGATGCCGCAGCATCAGATAGGCGGTCAGTTTCGCCGTGCGATCAAGGGTGGCTTGCCAGTTGTTGCCGCGTTGCTCGCACATTTCGATGCCGATGGAATAGCGGTTGCCGGGCCCATCAAAATCGGCGTGCTCGCCTTGCTCGCTGGTGGGCATGTGCTGGATCGCCACGCCGTCATCCACGGTGAAATGCCAGATGAGGTAGCCGATCCGATTGCCACCCGGGCGTTTTGCGGAGCGGAGTGCGCCGCGTTTCAACGCCAGCGCATGACGCTCGGCACCGGCGCTTTGGTTTTCGGTGCTGTGGATGGTGAGGTAGCGCGGGGTCATCGGCCTGACCACCTTGCGGCCGTACGTGCCGCGCGGCACCATGTCGGTTTTCAAATGCACCTCGCGCAGCAGGGCGGCGGCGGAGACGCTGCCACCCTGCTTGGTGGCAACCGGAGTGCGGGACGGGACCCCGGCGGGAGCTTTGGCCTGGCGTTGCAGCCAGGGGTCGGGTTTGCCGCCGGGGGGACCGATCGGTTGGCAGTCCAGGCTCAACAGGCACAGCACGCAAAGAGGTAACAACCGGCAAATGCTTTTCATGCTACCGGGCGGGGTTACCGCCGCTTCTTCCCACCACCCCCGGTTTTCTTGCGGCGGACGGACTTGATCGGGGTGTCATCGAGCAGGGCCGTGTAAATGTAGGGGAAATTGTCGAGCTTGCGCCGGGGGATTTTCTGACTGATGAAAAACTCGACGGCTTTGGCGTAGTCGAGTTCATCGGCGGTTAGAATGGTGAAGGCGTCGCCCTCGGCTTCGGCACGGCCGGTGCGGCCGATGCGGTGAACGTAATCCTCGGCGTTTTCCGGGACCCGGTAGTTGATGACGTGGGAGACGTTGGAAATATCGATGCCACGGGCGGCGACATCGGTGGCGACCAGGATTTCATAGATGCCGGCCTTGAAGCCGGCGAGGGCTTTCATGCGGTCCACCTGGTTGATGTCCGAGTGCATGGCAGCCACCTTTTTCTGGCCGGTGGTTTTGATGAGCGAGGTGATTTCATCGGCTTCCTTGCGGGTGCGGGTGAAGATCATGACCGAGTGGTAATCGGTTTGCTTGAGCAGATCGAGCAGCAGTTCGTCGCGCTGGTCCATGGCCACCGGGTAAAAGGCGTGGGTGACGGTGATGGGAATCGAGCGGCGGGCGATTTCGATGGTATGGGGCTCGTGGAGGCACCACTGGGCGAAAGTCTGAATCGCCGGGGGCATGGTGGCCGAGAAAAACAGCGTCTGGCGGCCTTCCCAGGGGCAAAGGTTGACGATCTTGCGGACCTGGGGGAGGAAACCCATGTCGAGCATGCGGTCCACTTCATCCAGGATGAGGGTTTTGATTTCGCCAAAGCGCATGGCGGCTCGGTAGAAGTGATCGACGAGGCGGCCGGGGGTGGCAACCACGATGTCGGCCCCGGCGGCGAGTTGGTCGGCTTGGGTGCCGAGACCGACACCACCGTAGAGCAGGGCAACCTTGAGGCCGGTGTGTTTGCCGTATTTCTCAAAGGACTCGGCGACTTGGTGGGCCAGCTCGCGGGTGGGTTCGAGGACGAGAATCTGCGGCTTTCCCAGCTTCTCGAGTTTCGAGAGGGTGGGCAGTGCGAAGGCTGCGGTTTTCCCGGTGCCGGTCTGGGACGCGCCGATGACGTCCTTCCCTTCGAGGATAAGCGGAATGACCTGCACCTGAATCGGTGTAGGTATGGTGTAACCGGATTCCTCAACGGCTTTCAGGACGGCTGCGGTGAGCCCAAGTGTTTCAAATCCCATGCGGGAGCCAGCGTAGAGGAGTCATCCTCCGGAGTCAAGGTGCGATTTTTGCCAAGCGATCGAGCTGCACGCATGACAAAAACAAAAAAGTCAGAACGATCCCGTGCTGCCGAAAACTGGCGGGCGTTTCAAGGAGCGGCGGGTTCCCAGCCGCCGTGGTCCATGTTGAGCCAATGAGTGGAGGAAATCCGCTCAGCGATATGGGGACTGGTGCAATCGCGAAACTATTTCTTGCGCATTCCAAGCTCATCGAGCTGCCGCACGATTTCACCGACCTGCCGGTCCAGGTCTTCGATCAGGAATGGGAAATTCCAGCGGTCCTTTTTCAGCGATATGGGGACTGGTGCAATCGCGAAACTATTTCTTGCGCATTCCAAGCTCATCGAGCTGCCGCACGATTTCACCGACCTGCCGGTCCAGATCTTCGATCAGGAATGGGAAATTCGAGCGGTTCTTTTTCATGGCATCAGGGTTGAGCGGTGTGGGCAACACCGGAAAATGCGGAAGGCTGTGCGGCGGACCAAGATGCCACTTCCCAGCCACGGCCGTCACATACCCTGCCGACTTCAAGGCTGCGGCAATTGTGGGATTGTGGGATGCGCTTTGGGATCCAGGCTTGACACCGCGCCCTTGCGGCTTGCCATATCCCTGAACCCGGTGCGGAAGTTGTATTTACCCGTCATGACCTCAGATCGCGCCGGCGAACACACCGGGGTGGCGAAACAATTTCCGAACCGCATGCCGTCCTTGGCAAGGGCGTCCAGATTTGGCGTGCGCATCGTGCCAAGTCCTTGGTATTCCTTGCCCCCGTATGCACCAAGAGCCTGGTGCGGAAGCTTTCGCCGCACGTGCAACGGAGCGGATTCATCATGGCTTGGACCGCAGAATCGATTTCCCCTCCACGATCACCATGGAAGTATTCCGTTCCGACTGCTGAAAAACTACCATTCGAGTTGACTCCGGCTCATCACCCGATCACAGTCGGCTCGGCCCTGCCCGGGTGATCGATTCACCGAAATGTGCCAATGAAACTGAAACGAGCTGCTTATTATGAATAGTCACCAACACCCCGGCAGTTGCTGCCAATGCCCCCATCACCGCACCCCGATTGCCAAGGAGCCACCCGCCATCGATCCGTTTGCGGTCAAGCGCCGGGATTTTCTAACCGGCATGGGCGCATTGACGGTCGGCGGATTCATGCTGGCTGCGGCGAAATCGGCCGGGGCCGCCGAGTATGCGCCGCAGCGCCGGCCGATCATCCGTCAATCCCTCAAAGTCCAGCCCGTATTGACCTATGAAATCCCCCACCGCCGGGAAGCAACCAGTTGGCGCAGTTGGGGCGGAATTCAAAAGGAGGAGGATGCGCTTGCGGAAAAATCCTGGATCACCGGTGAATTGGAGAAACTCAAGCAGCAGGCGGATTTTCCGCTGGAATTCCTGCCGGTGGCCTTGGTCAAGACCGGTCAGGAAGCGGCTGCGGCCGCCAAAGGCGACTTTGACGTGATGTTGATTTATGGTGCTGGCGGCGGCGGCGATTTGCTGGAAACCCTAACCGTTCCGGGCAAGGCGAACCTGATGTTCCTCCGGCACAGCCCGGGTCCGGCCTATCTGTGGTATGAGATTGTCTCCCCGCGGTTCCTCCGCAAAACCGTCGATGCATACGGCCAACCCGGCTGGACGCCGCAGGATGTGGTGGTCGATGAGCATGCCGAAATCCTCTGGCGCCTGCGGGCGCTGGGCGGCTTGAAGAACACCTTGGGCAAGCGCATGGTCTGCATCGGTGGCGCCGCAGGTTGGGGCGAGGGCGGGCAACAGGCCCCCGCCATCGCGAAAAATCTGTGGAAGATGACATTGGTGGATTATCCCTATCAGGAACTCGCGCCTCGCATCACGGCGGCACGCGCCAACGCGGCGCTCGTCAGTGCCTGCAATGACAAGGCGGCCGGCTTCCTCAAGGAGTCCGGCATCTCCCTGCACACCACCCGCCAGTTCGTCCACAACGCCTTCGTTCTAACGGAGGTGTTCCAGGATGTGATGGACGAGCTGAAGACCGATGCCATGACCATCAATTCCTGCATGGGCACCATCATGCCCATGTCAGAAACCACGGCGTGCCTGCCCTTGAGCCTCCTCAATGACGCGGGTTACCAGGCCTACTGCGAGTCGGACTTTGTCGTCATTCCTTCCGGGGTGCTGCTGCACTCCATTTCCGGGCTGCCGGTGTTTCTCAACGATCCCACCTATCCCCACGCCAACGTGGTTACCCTGGCCCACTGCACGGCCCCGCGCAAAATGGATGGCAAGAGCTGCGAACCCGCCAAGATTCTAACGCACTTCGAGTCCGACTACGGCGCGGCGCCCAAAGTGGAAATGAAGCTCGGCCAGGTTTGCACCAACCTGGTTCCGGATTTCGCCAGCAAGCGATGGCTCGGTTTTGCCGGCACCATCATGGCCAACCCGTTCCTGGAGATTTGCCGGTCACAAATCGACGTGCGCATCGACGGCGATTCCGAGCTGTTGATGGAACAAATGAAAGGCTTCCATTGGATGATGTCCTACGGCGATTATCTGCGCGAGTGCAATTATGCCCTCAGGAAAGTCGGTGTCGGATTCCTCAACTTGAGTGCCAAAAAGCCAGTCTGAGACCGCACCATCTGCCGAGCCATTCAGTGCGGGTTGCCGTGCCCGGCGCGGAGTTGCAACACCTGTAGGGTCAAAGCCTGAACCTCGGCATCGGTGAGCACCTCGTGGCCGGGCATGTCCGTCCCGAGGATTCCGAACTTGATGACTCGTGCGACACGCACGTCCAGCCCATCCGTTCCCGCCGTCCACAGCCACGGCCCCTCAACCAGATTCACCGGAGGCTTGACCAAGCCTGCGGCCAAAGCCCCATCGCCGCGTCCCGCCACCCCATGACACGCGGTGCATAACTTCGCAAACAAACGCGGCCCGTCCGCGCGAGTCACCGCCGCTGCGGCCGGCTTGCCAGGGCTCCACTCCGACGGATTCCCGGCGCTGGCGCTTGACCAGCCCGCTGCCGTGGCACGCAGATAGGCCACCAGATCCTCTCCTCGCACATCGTCAAACAACGGCGCATAGCACGGCATCGACGTGCCCGGCACGAGCCATTGCGGGTGCCGGAAATGAGCCCGCAGCCATGCGGCCGAGCGCCGCGCTCCAACCGTTGACAAATCCGGCCCCTGCCGACGGTTGCCGATGAGCACCGGCTGCCCGGCTCGCGCCTCTGCCGTGCCCCGTGCCGCTCCCCATGGCACTTCATCCATGGTTCCCGGCCGGAGGTATTGTGAATGACAGTGAATGCAGCCTTCTGATAGATAAACCCGCCGGCCCCGTTCCGCCGCGCTTTGGGCCGGCGGCTGCCCATGCCGCGCCGCGCCCGCGCCCGCCGCCAACACCACCAAGCCGACCCCCGCCGCCGCACGCCAGTTGTTAGGGTTGGAAAACAAGACCACGCCGATGACCACCAGCCCGGCACCCGCCACCACCGCTGCCGGCACCCGCTGCAAACTCTGGGCCATGCCGAGGCCATTGGCCGAGGCCAACCAGCCGGCCACCGCAAACAAGCCGGCGGCACGCCATGCCGCGGGTCGCGCTCCATCCGCTCCCGAATACCACCCCGGCCACGCCACCAAAGCCGTTGAATAAAGCGATACTCCCGCCGGATACCACCACCCGGCGAGGCTCCGGGCGGCGGGCGCATTCACCGCCAGCGCGGCCAGTGCCAGCATCACCCATGCCACCAGCGGCACCACCCTCGCGCCAGAGCGGGCCAGCCAGCAACCCGCGCCCGCCGCCACCGCCAAGTGGACCCCGGCATTGCGCCAAAGCAGCCCGTCTCCCCAAGTGCCCGCCTTGAAATCAACCACATGCTGGATGATGAAAAACGCCGCGGAATCCAGCCAGACCAGCGCCCCAAACACACCCAGCGCTCCCCACCACGGAAAGATCCCGGCATCGCTGCGGCCACGCCATTCCCGGTGGCGCGGCACCGCCCACCAACCCACCAGCGCAAAGCCGGCCCCCACCCACGCCTGTCCACACGGGGCTTGCTTGAAAACCCACGGCACATTGCAACAGGCGTAACCCAAGCCCGTGCCCAGTCCCACCCATGCCACCTTGCACCATCCCGGTAGCAACGCCGCCAAACTCACCGTCGCCACTCCCAGCGCCGCACCCGTTGCCACCGCCACTCCGAGCACGCCGGGCATGCCGCCGGCATACGGTGCCACCGCCGCGCTCACCCCGGCCACCCCGAGCGCGATTCTAACAATCATGGGGGACGCGCCGCGCCATGCCGCCATGAACCCGCCGGCGATCCCTGCCACCGCCATCACGCCGAGGGCCGCCCGTTCACCGGCAGCACTCACCCCGGCCGCCCGCAACAACTCGACAAATGAGAACTGCGCGAAAATCAGGAAATGCCCGTAAACCGCCGCAATCACCACCACCGCCCGCAGCGTGTTCGGATTCATCGGTGAGGCTCCTGCCACCAACCGGAACGCAACACCCCCACCTGCACCACCGTCACCACCGCGTCTGTTAGAGCGACTGCCGCCCACATCGGGACCAGCGAGCCGTCGGCAACCCGCCATGCAACAAACACCGCCACCAAGGCCCGCATCAGGGCCGTGACCATCCACACCGTCCGCCCCCGGCGACGGTCGGTCAGCGCCATGGCATAACTCAGGCCCACCCCGGTCACAAACACCCCCACCCAGCTCAGAAACACCAGCGCATCGGATGATAGCGGTGCCATCCCCAGGGTGCTCAAAACCAGCGCAGGGTCCGCCATCAGCAGCACCCCGGTCAACACGTCCATCAAGCCCACCGCGATACTCCAGCCAACGACAAATTTCTTTTTGTTCATGATATTCTCCACCGGTTGATCCAAATAAGCGACACGGCGGCCATGACCGTGCCGCAGCTCGCCCGCAAATGCAAGCCCGCAGTGCGCCACCCGGGCATCACCTCCATCCACGACGAATCCCCGCCCTCGCGCCAACCCATCGCCACCAGCACCAGGATCATCACCAGCACGGACGCATGCCACGCCGCCACCGAGCGCGGACCACCGAGCGGCCGGCCGGTCAAGGCCACCAGCAGCAAGGCCCCAAACGAAGTGGTGAAGCCCGCCATCGCCAAATGTGCATGGCCCACCAGGCCCTGCGTGAATTTGAAGCGATCCAACACTCCCGGCAGGTACATGGTCACCCCGCTCAGCACCAACAAGCCCCACCACGCGAACACCGCAGTCCGCCACCCCCGCGATCCCGCCGGCCAGCAAAATGCCGCCCAATCCCACGGCACCAGCCATGCCCACGGCAACAGGATCAGCATCGCCCCGATTTGATGAAACTGGTAGTGCGTGCCGCCAATCCACTCCGCCGCCCCGAAGATCAACCAACAATTCACCAGATACGTCCACACCCCCCATCCGGCGCGACCTTTGCCCGTGGCCGCGCCTGCCCGCGGCAACCACATCAGCAGCGTCACCACCACCAAGGTCGAACCTAACAAACTCGCGCCGCTCGGCCCACCGGTGGTGGCGTCCACTGGCGGATACACCGCCGGCGAGGCGGCATAAACCATGGCGGCCGGCACTGCGGCCAGCACCAGCATGCCCCACCACGAAACCGCCCGGCGCGCACGGGTCCAGCCCGTGGCCCGCTCCCGCCAGGCCAGCGCCAGCACCACCCACAGCAGGCCCATGGCCGCCACCAATCCCCACAAGGCGCCACCCTTCCAGTCGAGAAAGATTTTTCCCGAGGTGCTGCCATCGAGCCAGCACAGCGTGCCGAGTGCCAGCGCCGCCGTCCAGGCCCACACTGCGGCGGGCGCCCATGCCGCGGCCTTGCTACGATTCACCTCGTAGATGTGAAACAGCCAGGCCACCAGCGGCAGCGAGGTCCAGCCATAGAGCTGGACATTCAGATGCACCGGCACCCAGCGGCCGTACGTCCACTCGCCCATCTGCATGCCCGGCCACACCAGCAAGCACGCCAACCACAACCCGACGGCATTCCCAACCACCAACCAACCCAGCGCGTGCCGCCCCGCCAGCAGCACGGCATCCGGTTCCCGGCCGGTTGGAGCCTCAGCCATCATCGTACTTCCCCTTCGATTCGGCCGTCGCGCATCCGCACCTTGCGGTCGCAGCGCCCGGCCAACTCCACATCGTGCGTGGCCATCACCAGGGTCCGGCCGCGGGCCCGCACCAGTTCTAACAACAACTCGAAAACCTTCTCCCGGTTGCTTTCGTCCAAGGCCCCGGTTGGCTCGTCACACAGCAGCAACTCCGGATCATTCATCAGCGAGCGGACCAAGGCCCCGCGCTGACGTTCCCCACCGGAGAGTTCGCGCACCCGCTGGCCGAGCCGCGCCGTCACGCCGGTGGCTGCCGCCAGTTCCTGCAGGCGTGCCAGGCCGGCCGACCTGCCACCACCGGCCGCAATGACCGGGACCATGCAGTTCTCCGCCAAGGTCAGGTCCGGCATCAAATGGTGCAGTTGAAACACATATCCTATATGATGCCGCAGCAAGTCCACCCGCGTGGCTTCCTCGCCCACCTCGCGCCCCGCCACCCGCACCATGCCGCGATCCACTTCCTCCAGCCCGGAAATCACATTGAGCAGCGTGGATTTCCCGCAGCCCGAGGTCCCGCACAAGGCGACCACTTCGCCCTGCGCCACCTCCAGGGTCACCCCCTTGAGCACTTCAATGCGTCCGCCATCAAAGCTTTTCCACACGTCCTTTACCATCACCTGGGTCTGCATGGCCATGATTTGGGTTCACTCGAAGCGCAAGGCCTGCGCCGGGTTGAGACGGGCCGCATACCAAGCCGGATACATGGCCCCGATCAGGGCGGTGAGCGCCGAGAGGCCGGTGGCACTCGCCACTTCCGCCCAGCCGAGGTTCGGCTCGATGTATCCCTGCAACTGCGGGATGGCACGCAACAAGGACAAGCCACCCCAGCTCAGCACCCAGCCGGACAGGGTGCCGATGGCACAAATCATCAGGGATTCCCCGAAAATCATCCGCGCCACCTGCCCGCGCGAAAACCCGCACACCCGTGCGATGGCCAGTTCCTTGATCCGCCCGAACACCGAGAGAATCATCGTGTTGGTCACACTCAGTCCGCCTAACAGAAACGCGCAGCCGCCCACCACCCACGCCGTGACCTTGATGATTTGGAACTGGGAATAGCTCCGGCTGAATTCGTCATTGTCCATGGCGGAGTAGCGTTCGCGGTGGCCGGCAATCCAGTCCTTCACCTCGGACAATGAATGGCCGTCGGCCAGTGCCACGGTAATCACCGAGCACAAGCCTTCCTTATGGAACGCCTGTTGGCAGGCGGCGAGCGGCATGAACACCCCGCCATTCTCAAAGCCGTTCTCCATCCGCACCACCCCGGCCACGCCGTAGGTCCCCTGTCCCAGCTTGATCGTGCCGCCTGCAGTGGCGTTGAGAAAACCCGCCGCCCGCTCCCCTAACACCACCGCCTCCGCATCATCCTTGAAGGCCGTCGCACTTCCCGCCAGCCACTTGCCCCGCCTCAAGCGCCCGTCAGACGCCTGGATGCCGAAGCAGGTGATGATTGAGCGGCCCGGTGCCGCGATGATCGCAAACAACACCGGCTGGGCCTCCTTCACACAGGCCTGCCCCTCCAGTTCCGCCACCAAACCCACCGGCACATTGCTGAAAAACAAATCCGAAACGTTTTTCTCAAACACCACCATCTGCGAATCGTTCCGCAAGATCTGCTCGAACATCTTCACCGCCCCGCCTAACAATCCAACCACGCTCAGCATCGTGGCCACTCCCAGCGCGATCCCCGTCGCCCCGATCACCGTGCGCACCCGGTGCCGCCGCAGGTTGGTTAGTATCATCCGCCACAAACTCATGCTGGTTGGGTCTTGGATTTGAAATCCATGATTGATGATTGATGATTTGCGTCACCCGGCTGCGGGTGGCATTGCCAGCAGTCCCTCGGTCACGCCAACGGGCACCGGCACGCGTAGCAAATGCAGCATTTCCCAGCGTGCCGCGGTGCCGGGCAAGGCGCTCACGACCCGGTCGCCCATTTGTTGCAGCCGTTGGAACCTCCGGAGGGTGGCATGAATGCCTTCGGCCGCGACCATGTTGGGGCGGCCCAATTGCTCATCGCGGCCGCCGGTCTTGCCATGGCTTTCATCGTGGGCATGCACGTCTTTCAAATCATCCGCCGCCTGATAGGCGAGGCCGCGCAGCATGGCCAGTCGGTCCAACAAGCTGATCTCGCGGGCCGTGCCGTGGCCGCTGATGGCCGGCAGCGCCAGCGTGAGCCGCAGCAGTTCGCCGGTCTTGCGGGCCGCCACTTCGCTCACTTCCCCCGCGTGCTGCTGGCCGCGCCAGCCCCGCAAGTCAAAGGCCTGCCCGCCGATCACGCCGGCAATCCCCAAGCGGGCGTCCACCCATTGTCCGGCCAGTTCCCGCCGGCTGGCCTCCGCCCGGCCAAGCCCCTGCCACAGCAGGGCATAGCCGCGATTGACCAGTGCCAGTGCGGCCAGCATGGCGACCGCCTCGCCATGGACCACATGCACACACGCCGCGCCGCGCCGCGTCCGCGCGTCATCCATCGCCGGCAGATCATCAAAGATGAGAGACGCGGTGTGCAGATACTCAATCCCGCATGCCAGCGAGCGTGCCGGCTCCTCCGCCACGCCCATTTCAATCCCGAGCAGATAGCAGGTCACTGCCCGCACCATCGAGCCCGGCCGGACCAGAATATCATCGAGTGCTGCTGCCAGCCGCGGTTCGACCCGCTCCATGCGCCCAAAGCCCTTGGCAAAACAGTCCTCCAACATGACCCGTGCGGATCCCGCCTGCCGCCGCCACCATAAATCCGGGGTCATCGTCAGTGGGACTGGGCTCATTTCACCTTGCCGACCAACTGGAAATTCACCACCAGCTTGGGGTCCACGGTCATGACCAGCATCGCCCGCACCAGGGGCAGGCCAAAGTCCTTGTAATCCAGCTCCACCTTGCCGCTGGCCGTCACCCATGCGCCGTCCTTCTTCACCGTGAAGGGAAAATAGACCGTCTTGGCGACTCCATGGATCGTCAGCGTCCCCTGGGCATGGTCCACCCCGTCCTTGTCGGTCCAGAATTTCACAAACTTGAAGTTGCCCTTGGGGGCGCCGCCGCCCAGCCACTTGAGCATCTCCGCATCCCGCCCTTTATCGTCGGTATCCAGGTCGCTGAAGTTCCAACTCAGTTCGAGCGACTCGGGTTTGAGCTTGCTCGTGTCACCGGTGGCCTTGACCGTGTAGTTCTTAAGCGTCCCCGAGAAGGCATGCCCGGTGGCCTTGGCATCCACCTGCAGCTTGCTGCGGGTCTGGTCCACCTCAAGCGTGGCGGCGGATACGGCGAACATCGAGCACAGCAGGGTGCCCAACACAGTGGCGAATGGCGTCGTGGTTCTCATGGGGACTGGCAGCATTGTCGCCCATATAGCTCCCCCCGGCAACCGATTTGTTTCGCAAACATCGATTTCCCGTTGGCGGCGGGAAGCCTGAAACAAGGCGACCATGTCCTCGCCATTCATGGCACGCATGATGTGTCAGACCAACCATCAGGAGTCCATGAACAATCGCCGTGCCCACCATCTACCACCCCCGCCGACCCCGCGCCTCGCCGCTCTGGCAGATCGTCACTGCCGCCTGGGAGGGGTTCGTTGCCGGTTACGAGAAAATCCACCGTGCCACCATGGGGCCGCGCCGCCGAATGTCTTCGCGGTCGTGTGCAAACTACAATGCCAGCTCAATAAATAATCACAATCCCTTTGAGATTGGAAACGCAACCCGCAACCCGCAAGGTATCAGACATGAGCAGCAATTGCTGCGAAATGGATTATCCGCTGGTGCCCCTGGTGGAAAGAGCTACTCTGCGTCCAAGAGATGCTCCAGGGTCAGGCGGACTGAGTTGTTAGTTCGCTGGTCCTGGTCTCTCCTGTCTTCCTGAAGTTCCCATCCATCCGCAAATCCTGATATGCAACACTTGATATCCATTTGGGCAGGTTTGCTAGCCGCTGCAAGTCTCCACGCCCAGTCCCCCTATGCCTCTCTCCAGGTTCCCCAACAAATCCAATACCAGGGGCGTGTCGCCACGGCCGCTGGCGGTGCTTGGAGCGGCACCGAGGGCTACTTTGTTTTCGCCCTGGTTCAGGGCGCGACCGTCCTTTGGAACAACTGGGATGGAATCACCAGTCCGTCGGATCCCGACACGGTCGCACTCGGAGCCGGGCAGGTTCTAACACTTCCGGTCATTGGCGGTGTGTTCTCCATTCGCCTGGGCGAGGGCTCGGACACCAACGAGCAGATTCCGGCGACCGTGTTTTTCGATGCCGCAAGCAACTCCGTGCGCTCCGGCGTGAAGCTCGCCGTTTGGTTCAGCCCGGATGGTGGCACCTTCACCCGTCTCAGCCCGGATGTGGAATTCACTGCCGTGCCCTTCGCCATGGTTTCCGGGATTGCGGAGACTGTGCAAGACCGGTCGATCACGACGCAGAAAATCAAGGACGGGGCGGTCACCAGCATGCAACTCGCCGACAATACAATCCAGGCAGTCGATTTGGCGAGTGCTTCAGTGACGCCGGAAAAGATCGCGGCGGGGGCGGTCGGCAGCTCGCAACTGGCCCCGGACGTGACGCTCGCTGGCACGACCACCGGGACCTTCAGCGGCAACGGTGCGGGCCTGAGCGGCATCACGGCGGCCTCGGTGGCCATTCCTCCGGGCATGGCGCTTATTCCGGCGGGGACGTTCACGATGGGGGACAGTCTGGATGGAATCGCCGCGCCCGTGAGCGTGACGGTGTCGGCGTTCTACATGGACGTGAACGAGGTGACCCTCAGTCTCTGGCAGTCGGTCTATTATTGGGCGACAAGCCATGGCTACACCTTCACCAGAGTCGGTGCTGGCAAGGGGGTGAATCATCCGGTGCACACGGTGAATTGGTATGACTGCGTGAAGTGGTGCAATGCCCGCTCGGAGCAAGCGGGGATAGCGCCGGTGTACTACAAGGATGCGGAGTTGACATTGATCTATAAATCCGGGGAGGTGCCGGTATTTGTGAATTGGGCGGCCAAGGGCTACCGCTTGCCGACGGAAGCGGAGTGGGAGAAGGCGGCGCGTGGCGGCTTGAGCGAACAACGGTTTCCGTGGGGCAACACCATCACTCAAAACCTGGCCAACTACTATGCAGAAACCGCCAGCTACAGCTACGATTTGGGACCGAACGGCTTAAACGCCACTGGGAGCATTGGAGGTACCTCGCCCGCGACGAGTCCGGTGGGATCGTTTGCGGCGAACGGGTATGGACTGAATGACATGGCCGGGAATGTCGGGGAATGGTGTTGGGATTGGTATGGGACTCCTTACGCAGGTGGCAGCGATCCACACGGGGCGACTTCGGGCTCGTCCCGGGTGATCCGGGGCGGCCGTTGGGACTACTACGCGAACTACTGCCGTGTCGCGTACCGCTACGACAACGCCCCGGGCGGCAGCGGCAACAACCGCGGGTTCCGGGTGGTCCGCAGTTCAGTCCCCTAGGAACAGCAGGAGGCGAACTGAATAGCGGTGTTAATTGGCACTGTGCCCTGCGCTAGGAGAAGCGGTGAGCAAACGAGGATTGCGAGGATCGGGAGATGTTTCATGGCGCTCATGGCTTTGTTATATTCTCCGAACGTCAATATGCTGGCACCGGCGCACATTGAATGGAGGTTGCCACGAAATCGAAATGCTTATGCCGGTTGCCCAGCCATGTCTTGTTGGGCGATTCTTTGCTCCAGCACTGCTTCCTCGTAGAGCGTGTCGGGACAGATGTCCTGTTCGTGCGGCCATGAAGCCGTGCCGTATGTCACGGCGACTCGGCCGAAATACTCCACATCACGAAGTTCGCGAAACACGCCGAAATCGAGTAGATGTGAACAGTCGAATACTCCTCTCTCTCCATTCGTGAAGAGAATGCGGAGCCGGTAGTTTTCCTCGGCTTGAATGGAGGCGACGCGCGGATTCATCGTTTATTTCAGCGGTTCGATTTTGTAAGGCTGCTGGCCAATCGCCGCGAGGTCCCAGTCAGCGAGAAGTTCATCCCGGTGAATCTCCATCCACGCCAGCGCCAGTTTTAGCTTGCTGCCGGGAATCGACCCTTCCAAAATTTCCCCGTCTGGAATTGCAAGGACAACTTCGTGCTCTTGATAGCGGACGTGGACATGCGGTCGTTTGTGCCTCCTGTTGTCAAGGAAGTACATCGACACAATGATCCCATAAAACATCGAAATGACCGGCATGATTGTTCTTTCTTCGGAGGACGCTACCCGAAAAGTGGCCCAAGCGCAACCTTAAATTCGCCTTCCTGCCATTCGTTCTGCGCTCCGTTTTGTACTGCCCAACAGAGTATTCTGCGACTGGTCGTGATTGATCGCGACGCGTCGCCTTACGTTGCGAAAAGTGGCCTGCACGGGGGAAGGATGCACGGTTTCGAACCCCGACGCAAGGGAATTCTGCGACGGGGAAGCGTGTTCTTCCGGAATTTCAGCATCACGCTTTTGGGTAGGCGCCGGAGGCTCGAGGCTGGCTAGCCGGGGTGGCCCTGCGAACAGAACCATGCCGGGACCGGTCCGGTGCGGAATGGGTATGCGTGCGTTACAGGGGCTTGGGGAGGGATCATGTCCGTTAGTGCCGCAGATTCGGCATTACACGCGCACCTGCATGGCTGGTGGACAGGCATGTCCTCCCTCCTACTTTCAGGAATCAAGCGGGCTGCG
>JAPLUI010000413.1 GCA_026397725.1 Verrucomicrobiota bacterium
TCCTGAACGTCGGGACGGGCCGGAACCACTCGGTCATGGACATGCTGGCAGCCGCCACGTCTTGGGATAGCGGATCGAGGATCAAAGATCGTGGATGAATGAGCGCACTCTTCATCTTCTATCCACAATCCGCCATCCACTATCCACTATCCACTATCTGCAATCCTCTATCCCTTATCGGCCTAGGGCTGGCGCTTGGCTGGACCCCACGGATATTCTTCCCGGACGGGCCGGTTTCCTGACCGCCGTCGCCCACGGATCTTCCGCCACAAATACCGCCGCCGCTTTACACTTTTCGGGGGGGTGCTTTACCAACTTTCCACCTCTGTTAGATCGCCAAAACCCCATCCGGCCGACGTGCCTGAAACGCCTCTAGCCCTTATGGCTGTTGCGATGCGGCCCGGATCACCCCCTCGGAAATCGCCCGTTTTCTAGCAGGTTTCGACGTGAAAAAAGTGTAAAGCTATTTCCTCCTCACAATCAACGGGTTATGACGCATTCAAAGAGCTTTCCCATGAATCTCGGTCCCACCATTTTCCCCGCCCTCCGGTCCGGCCACCGGCTCTTTCATCGGGCTTCACCGGGAAAGCAATTTCCTAGCAGCCAGCTGAAGGTGTCGGTTCCCTGAGATCCAGCACTCCGGCAACACCGGTCTAACAATAGAACCCCGTGGGGCACCGCTTCAGCACCGGTGCCCCACGGCAACATGCGGATTCACCCCAAAGCCGCCAAGGGCGCAAAGGGACGCACATCGTCAATCAAGTCCTTATTCGCGCTGATTCGCGGTCATTCGTGGTTTCCGGGTTTGTTAGATCGCAAGCTCGGTTTTCCGGTTGAACTCACGAAACTGATCATCTTGACAGCAGCCCGTTTGATTTTTGACTTTTTTTGACTTTTTTCTCGACACCCCGCTCGGGCTCGGGTAGAACCCTACGCGTTGAGCGCGGAAGCCCATTTCATCGCGTCGCACTTCTTCACAGGTTCCGGACTGGTGCCTGTAGCAGGCAACAGCGATGGCATGGCCCGATTTCGCGGCAACACGGAGCGTACCTAACAACATGAACCCAGCCATCGGCAAGCGAGCGCGTGCGAGCGGTCCGATGGAAAACCAGCAAAGCAAATCGCCATGAAGCTACTGAAACTGATCGAAAACTCCAGGGATAATCTGAAACATTTTGCCCTTGCCGTTGTGCTGGCTGCCGGCCTGGCAGCCGGCAGCGCCCAAGCGGTGAACACCACCACCACCGTCATCAATCTGGGGACAGCGCCCAACTACACGCGATTCACCAGAGGCGGCGGTTTATACACCCAGATCCCCGCAGGCACCTTGCCCGCCGGATCCATTCTCAGGGCGGTCTCCTGGAACGTTTCACTTTGGTGGAGCGACCCGTACCTTGGCGATCTAGCCGTTTACATCGCGGACAACGACGGCTCCAATCCCGTCCTGCAGGTCGGCTCAGTCGGAGACTATGTGGACGCCGCCGCTCCCTTCACGGCTCCCATCCAGTTGCCTTGGAATGCGGGTGGCAACTACAGTCACGGTGCCACGGCACAAACAACCCTGACGGCGGCCGATGGCGTCCCTGCCATTGATCTCGGCCCCAAGACCGTGTTTCTTGAAAACTGTTATGGTGACGGCGGTTGGGCGGGGACCATCACCCTGACCTATGACATCGCAGCTCTGGCAGTCACAGTCAACACGCCTGCCAATGGCCAAGCGTATCCGGACGGCACGTCCATTACGGCCTCCGCCACCGCTCTGGAACCTAGTGAAACCCTCACGGATACCGTCACGTTCCACACGACACCTCTCAGTCCGGCAGGTTCGACTGTCCATACGGATTCGACTGACACGAGTTCGCCGTTCACGGCGGTCTTGGGAACCTTGCCCGCAGGCACCTATGAGATCTATGCCACGGTCACCAACAATGACAGCACTCCCGGGAACGCCATCTCGCCGACCCACACATTCACGGTGTCCCCCCCTCAATCCACCACCACCACGCTTGGTGCGACCAGTCCCTCGACGTATGGCCAGTCCGTGACCTTCACCGCCACGGTTGCGCCGACGCCCGCGGGCGGCACGGTGCAGTTCAAAGCCGATGACGTGAACCTCGGCGCCCCGGTGGCAGTCAATACCACCAACGGCACCGCAAGCTACAGCACCAGTGCACTGCCGGTCGTCGGCCCCAATTCGATCACCGCGGATTTCAGTGGCTATGGCGTTCACCTTGCCAGCACCGCCGCGGCCGTGACCCAGACGGTGAACATGGCGCCACTGACGGTGAAGGCGTTGAATACGCTCCGCGCCCCGAATACCGCCAACCCGGATCCGCTTCCCTATCAAATCACCGGCTATCAGAATGGTGAGAGTTTCGCCACGTCGGGGGTGACCGGCACACCGGCCCTGACCACCGACGCGACCCTCTCGTCGCCCGCCGGGAACTACGACATCACTTGCGCCCTGGGCAGCCTGGCTGCGTCCAACTACAGTTTCACGCTGGTGAACGGCACCCTGACCGTTGCGGTTGTGGCCAATATGTTCAGCGTCAATTTCTATGTCGGTCCGGACTGGCCATATGGCGGGTTGACCACGGACGAACAGAAGGCCAACGTGAAGGTGGCCCCGGGGATGCCCGCCGGTCTCGGTGACTGGTATACCTCCGGCTGGCTGAACTTCCTGGTGCCCTGGGCGCCGACCGCGCCGCTGGCTCCGGTGACGCTGACCAGCAATCAGGGGAGCACGGCGACATTCACCTTCAAGGATTGCCGCAATGGCTGGACCCAGAACGGCGCGCGCACCACGTTGCTGGGTGACGGCAACGGCAACATGATGGATGCTCACGTCAACTCCACTCTTGATCCCGGTGACGGATCCAACTTGTTCGATATGGAGGTGACAAGTATTCCCTTCGCCGTTTACGATGTGATCTTTTACATGGGCGCCAACGCGGCGCAATACGGTACCGGCACGGGGAAGATCGTGTTCAACGGCGGCCCCGAGCGGGAGTTCACCGTCAAGCCGGGAGCCTTTGACGGCACGTTCACCGAGATGGTCGACGCGACCACTCCCGGCAACTATCTGATCTACAAGGGCGTGACGGGTGCTTCGTTCACGACCCAGACATGGGGCACTGGTCCCACCGGTTTCAACCACCTCGGCCCGAACGGTTTCCAGATCATGGAAGTCGCCGGTTACCCCGCCTGGCAATCCGCCAACGGTGCCACCGGCGAGACGCTCGATCAAGACCATGATGGCGACGGCGTCGCCAACGGCATCGAGTACTTCCTCGGCGGACCCAACGGCCACACCAACGGCTTTACCGCCCTGCCCGGCGTCACCAACACCGGCGGCACCCTCAGCGTCACCTGGACCATGGGCCCCGGCTACACGGGTGTTTACGGCACCAACTTCTCCGTGGAAACGTCCGAAACTCTAACAGGAGTCTGGAACCCCGAGAGCGAAGGCGGCACTGTCACCATCGTCGGCAGCAACGTGACCTACACCTTCCCCACGCCGCTCGGCGAGAAGAAGTTTGTTCGTCTCAAGGTCACCGGCCCATGAGCGGAAACGTCCAGGCCCCTGGACCCAAACCGCATGAGCTTCAAGGGCAGCCCGGCATGCCCAACTTCAAGTCGTCCCAATCTCCCACCACTTTCCCGCTGCCATCCAGAGCGCCGGGTCGCTCCACGGGTTGAGAACCCATGGCTCAGCGGGAAAGTTCGTCTTCGTCCTGACAGCCGCCTCCACGTCCGCATTCTAACGAATGCGGCTACAGGAACAACCCCCATTTCCCCGCCCTCCGGTCCGCCCCTGGTCTTTATACACAAATCGGATGTCGGTATAATATGTTAGATATGGCCGGGACTGGACACGGTAGCTAACAAATAGATATCCTGGCAACAGCCTGGAATCCGGGCAGCACCAAGCCGGCGGCTGGAAAAGGCCGCCTCAACCCACCGGACTCGCTTCACTTCAACAGGCGATAAGCCGCCATGGTTTCATTCCATCCGCCGGTGGCCGCGCAGATGCTGGGCCAGGGGCTTGGGCCAAGGCGGCCACCACCTTGCACAGACGACGGCTACGCCTCACATCATTGA
>JAPLUI010000331.1 GCA_026397725.1 Verrucomicrobiota bacterium
AGTTATGGCGAAGCGATGGGTGGCGGACAAAAAGGCAATGGCAAGAAGGCGCGGGCCGGCTTGGTGCGGGCGATTATGGCACACCAAGGCTACGAGGCGGATGCGCGGCATTGGGCTGGCGAGGTTTCGCGGGAATACCGGCTGAGATTGTTGGAAGAGGGGGCGGAGAGGCTCAAGGAGGTGGTGAGCGAGGGTGGTGAGCTTGAGGTGAAGGTGGTGCGCAAGGGGATGAAGCAAGTCGCGGTGGATGCGGTGTTGGAGCAACTGCAGCGGAGCCGGGATGTGGCGATGGGGAAGATGCTGCGCTGCCGGGTGAGATATTTCACGGACGGGGCGGTGATCGGGAGCCGGGGATTTGTGGATGAGGTGTTCCGATTGTGTCGGGGTCGGTTCGGTGGGACGCGCAAGGACGGGGCGCGGAAGTTGCGAGGCAGTGGTGCGGCAGCGGCTGGGACACTATGGAGCGCGAGGGATTTGCACAAAGGGATCGGGTAAGATCGGGTCGAAGGCTAATTTCCATCAGTCATCACCCCAGCCACATCTCCAAATCCGCCATCGCCGCCCTGACATTGCCCGTGGCCCCCTCTGCGATCTGGCAGGTGATGGTGATGGGAGCAATCCGTGGTTTCTAAGTACACTCGATACGGCCGGGGCATCTGGCGAGCAGGCGGAGAGGAGGGCTGCGCCCGCGAGGGTGGGTCCCGTGCGATGCCTGTGGCCACGGCCACACCCCCAGCAGCGACATCGCACATTACATGCTGACTGGGGGAGATGTCAGGGTGGGTGGAGTGAGGATGGTAAGAAGGCTTCATGGCCTAAGTCAAGCCCCCTGATGGAGACCAAGCACGCAGAACTCGCCAGTCTCCATATTGGAGCAAACCACTGACTGGGGAGCCGGATGCGGAAGATCCGCAAGTCCGGTTCGGAGGGAGGTGCGGGGCAAGCCAATGCCTCGTCCCTCCTCTATCATGCCCCCCCACTCACCACCCTTGCGCCAGCCACGCACCCGCCTTGGCGAAGCGGCACTGTAACGGTCAGGGTTGGGCCGGTCTCGCGGGCTTTTCCGGCTTGGCTGGAGCTTCAGGAGGATTGTCACCCGGGTTCATGTCGCGCTGGATGCCTTTCCTCAAATCCATGTCGAGGTGCAGGTTCTCAAGGCGTTGGCGGACCTTCTGGGGGGCGGCGGCTTTGTCTTGCGCGGTATCCCACGGCCCACTCCAGACTTCCTTGCCGCCCTTGTCGAGCACGCGAACCTCACTGCCGCCATCGACCTTTTTCAATTCGATGGAACCGTCCTGATCCATCATGTGAATGCTGGAGGCAGTGCTGAAATGGATGCCGGGCCTGCGGCCGTCACCGCCAGCTTCACCACGGGGAATGATTTGGACCCCGCCTGCACCGCCGGGGATGATTTGGATGCCCATGCCGTTGGCCCCATCTTTGAGTGCTTTCTCAAGCGCCTCGCGCATGCCTGCGCCCAGGTTGTCCATGCCGGGAATGAGGCCTGCACCCTCGCCTTCGAGCCGCCCCTCTGGCATGGGTGCCGGGCGCTTCCCGAGAACCACGCTGCGCTGGCCAGGTTTGCCCTCGTGGATGAAATCGAGGTTGACCTCGTCGCCGGGCTTTTTGTCGCGGATCAGGTCCACCATCTCGCGGTGCGAGGTAACCGCTTGGCCCTCGACCTTGGTGATCACGTCGTCTTCCGTGAAGCCGGCCTTGGCGGCGGGTCCGGCGGGATCGAGCGAGCGGACGAGCACGCCGCTGTCTGCCGGCAGGTTGAGATGTTTGCCGAGAAAGCGCGGCAGAGTGCTGGTGCCCAGGCCAAGGTAGGGGGTGGCCTCCACGTTGGCTGCGGCGTTGCTTGGTGCTTGAGCCTCGGGGACTTGAGTGTCGGCTTCCGGGGCCGCCGCGTTGGGCGGGGGCGGCGCAGTGTCTGCGGGCGTGTCGATGGCGATGGCCGGGAGTGCCAGGGCGAGGCTGGCCAGAAGGGTTGGGCAGTGTTTCATAAGAGCATTCTCCTAGCGTCATGCGCGGAAGGATTTGTTTCTTGGCGAATCCGGCCGCACCGGGATGCCGCCGACAATCCATCCCGGCGGGCGCAGATTACCGTGCCGTTCGCAGCCAGGCGGGCGAATCTCACCCGGTCAAGGGTGGCCCACGGTGAGATTTCCCTTGTAGTTACAGGGAAAATCCAACGAAATGATTTATTTGAAATTTTCCGAACTTTTTTCTTGCGTTATGGCAGAAATCGGGTATAGCCGTGCTATTGCATTGATGGGATGGGTCTGCCCGAGTGGGCAGTTTCACCTCAAAACTCCAACCCCAACTGATAGAAAGCAACTAGCCATGTCATTTCAACAATACCTGAGAGGTCTGCGACCCCTCATTACTCGCGTCGCCCTTATCGTGGGCGTCTGCATCGGCGGTTTGGTCTGGTTCCAGTCCTACGGCAATAGCGATCCGGACTTCAAGGTCGCCATTGATGACGCGTCTCCGCCATCAGCCGAACTCAGTTTCAACGCTGAGGAAGAAGGTTACTACTACCCGGAATACTTCCAGATGGGTACCTCGCCGGACACCGGTGCCACGCCGGGCCAATGGATCCCCATTCCGAACAACGAGCAATTCTACCATGCGGGAGTACACCGGGTGTTTGTCCAGATCCCCGGTAATCCTACCCCGAAGAATCTGATGCTGCGGATGGTCCGGGTGCAAGCCCAGGTGCGACCGACGATCTTCCCGACCGTCATCACTGCCTGCTCGACCACTCCGGTGGTCACCTCCTGCCCGGCCGGTGCCACCTTCTGTACCGGCGTGCCAACCACTTGTCCTGGGGTTGCACCGACCCGTTGTACGGCGTCGGCAACCACCTGCCCGATCAGCCAGATCACCACTTGCCCGGTGCAATTGACCCGGTGCATCGCCGCCCGCACCCAGTGTCCGACCGTCCTAACCAACTGCCCGGTGCGTGCCACGACCTGCCCGATCCGACCGACATTCTGCCCGCTGCAAACCACCACCTGCCCGTCGCCCCCCACGCAGTGCGGCGCGGTGGTGAGCACCTGCCCGGTGCGGCCCACCATCTGTCCGCCGAACCTCACGCAGTGCCCAACCAAATCCACGTACTGCCCGGCCAAGGTGAGCACGGTCTGCCCGGTGAATCCGACCGTCTGTCCCGCCCAGCCCGTTACCAAGTGCCCACGGCTCCCAACCAAGTGCCCCGCCGCTATCACCACCTGTGTGACCCAACTCACGGTCTGTCCGCTTGGGGTCACTTGGTGCCCGCAACTGCCCACGATGTGCCCCCGCAAAGACACCCAGTGCCCGGTGCGGCCGACCTTGTGTCCGAGTGCGGTGGCGAGCACCGTCTGCCCGGTTAGGACCACTGCCTGTCCGCGGGTTCCCACCACCTGCCCGGAGCTTGCCCTGCTGACCACCTGCCCGACCAAGCACACCGAATGCCCGCGAGTCCTAACGGCCTGCCCGGGTGGTTTGTTGACGCAGTGTTTCCAACCCGCTGCCACTCAATGCCTGCATGTGGTGACCGCATGCGCCTCCGGTCCCACCCAATGCGCGTTGACCGCGACCGAGTGCCCGCTGCGAATGACCCTCTGCCCGCGCGGAGTCTCGACGTGTCCGATCACGACCACGGTTTGCCCGCAGTTGGGGGTCGCCACCCAATGTCCGCGGGTCATCACCGTTTGCCCGCAAGTGGTGACTCGTTGCCCGGGCGGCGTGGCTGGATGCACGGACGTGGTCACGGAATTCCCACAAGTCCCGACCCAATGCCCGCAGATCGTGACCAAGTGCCCGGGCGGTCCGACCCAGTGCCTCGACTACCCGACCATTTGCCACTCCAAGGCCATTGCCACGCAGTGCCCGCCGCAGCTCACCATCTGCATGAGTGGGGTCACGAACTGTCCGCTCCGAGCGACCACTTGCCCGGTCTCCGACACCACCTGCCCGCACGTGCAGACGCAGTGCCCGGCTTACAGCACCCAGTGCCCGACGATCCAAAACACGGTGTGCCCGAGCTTGTTCACCAGTTGCCCGCAGCGCTCCACGCAATGCCCGCAGGGCACGCCGACGGAATGCGCCCAAATCCTGACGAACTGTGCCGGCCAACAGACCCTGTGTCCGGCCATCGGCGCCACCATGTGCCCGGAAGCCCCCACCCAATGCCCGTCCAAGTCAACCTTGTGCCCTGGCAACCAGACGCAGTGCCCCGTGTTAGAGACGGTTTGTCCGACGGCACCCACCGTGACCCAATGCCCCGCAACGGTGACCGCCTGCCCCAGCGTGCTTACCTTCTGCCCGCAAACGTTGACCCAATGTCCCGAACGGATCACCGGCTGCCCGGTGCAGGCAACCCAATGCGTCAACGAAGCGACGCAGTGCCCGGTTGACACCACCAAGTGCCCGGTCGGAGCCACCTGGTGCCCACAGGACTCCACGAATTGCCCGGAGGATCTCACCCGCTGTCCGGCAACCAAGTCCACCGTCTGCCCGGTGGCGACCACGACTTGCCCGACTCAGTTGACCAATTGCCCGAGCGAACCCACGAAATGCCCGAGCGATCCGACCCTCTGCTCGGCGGATCCGGTCTCGACCGAATGTCCGCGGCAGGCCACCAACTGCCCGGCGGTCGATACGGTCTGTCCGCAAACGTCAACCGCCTGCCCGCTGCAGGCCACCAACTGCCCGACCGGACCCACCATCTGCCCGGATAACCCGACCCAATGCCCGCAGGTTTTCACCCAATGCCCGGCCGATCCGACCCGCTGCCCGAACGGAACCACCACCTGTCCGAGCCAGCCGACGGACTGTCCGCAACTATCAACGACGTGCCCGGTGGCTGAAACCACCTGCCCGCAAGCACCCACCCAGTGCCCGCAGGATCAGCCAACCTGGTGCCCGGCGAGCAGTACCCAGTGCCCGGTGGAACCGACGAATTGCCCGGCCGACGCCCTCACCACTTGCCCGGCCACGCCGACGGTGTGCCCGCCGCCTGACGGCTCCGCCACCCAGTGCCCACAACAGGGAACCGTATGCCCGCAGGTGCAGACGCAGTGCCCGAGTGGACCGACGATGTGCCCGCAGGAACCGACCACCTGCCCGGTGATCGCGACGGTGTGCCCGGCTCTTACGGCGGCGACCCAATGCACCGGGAGCGCCACCGAATGTGCGGCGGGCGGGGTGACCGTCTGCACGGGGACCTTCACCCAGTGCTCGCAAATCGCCACGGTCTGTGGACCCGACGAACCCACGCGCTGTCCGCCGGTAGCCACCCAATGCCCGATCGAGCAGACCCGCTGTCCGGTTGGTGCCGTGACCACCTGCTCGGCAATCGCCACCCAGTGTCCTGACGGCACCGTTACCACGCTATGCCCGGTATCAACCACCGCGTGCCCGACGGTCGCGACAAGCTGCCCGACCCAGCCCACCCTGTGTCCAGAGCAGACCACCGAGTGCCCGACCGTGCAGACCCAATGTCCGGCCACCGTGACCGAATGCGTGGACCAAGCGACCGTGTGCCCGGTGGCCTCGACGACCTGCCCGCAGGCCGGGACCGCCTGCCCGGAAGTCACGACCACCTGTCCGCAGGTCACGACCATCTGCCCGCAACCGGCAACTCAGTGCATGATCGCGCCCACCCAGTGCAGCGGGAACCAGCCCACGACCTGCACGGCGACCACCACCACTTGCCCGGCACCCACCTACTGCCCGCAAACGCCGACCGAATGCCCGGCTGCGGCAACGGCCTGCCCGACCATTGCAACGGAGTGCCCGAGTGCCACCACGACCTGCCCGCAGACCACGACCGCGTGCCCGCTCGGGGCGACCATGTGTCCGTCTCAATCCACGCAATGCCCGGTGGTGACCACCCAGTGCCCGCAGACGCCGACCGAGTGCCCGGCGGATTCTCCGACGACCTGCCCGCTGCTGGCCACCCAATGCTCGGGTGAAGCCACGACCTGCGCAACCAGCGACACCGCATGCACGCCAGGGGTCACGGTTTGCGCGACACAGGTCACGACCTGCCCGATCGCCACCCAGCCGACCGTCTGCCCAGCCGCGAGCGACCTGACCAAGTGCCCGATCGAGCACACGCAATGCCCGATCCAGCAGACGCAGTGCCCGATCATCACCACCCAGTGCCCGGCCGATCAGGCCGGCTGCGGCGGACCGACGATGACCCCGACCACACCCACCGAGTGTCTGCCAACATTGACACAGTGCCCGGCGGTTAGCACCGAATGCCCGGTGGTCGCCGGCCAATGCGAACCGACCATCTATCCGGCGGTTTCCACCCAATGTCCGGAGCAATGGACTGAATGCCCGGCACTCAACCGCACCATCTGTCCGGCGATCCTCACCGAATGCACGGGAAATCAAGCCACGGTCTGTCCGGAGATCTTCACCGAGTGCCCGGGGAATCATCCCACGGTTTGCCCTGCGACCGTCACCGAGTGTACGGGGAATCAATCCACGATCTGTCCGGTGATTGACACCCAGTGCCCGGTAGTCCTGACCCAATGCCCGTTTGATCCGACCACCTGTGGACAAACCACGATGTTCCCGCAGACACCGACCCAGTGTCCGAGAGTCCAGACCGAATGTCCGGCGCAATCGACCACCTGCCCGATGGGCATGACCCAGTGCCCGACGACCCAGTTCACAGTCTGTCCGGCGCTGTCCACCACCTGCGGCGTGTCCCCAACTCAGTGCCCGGCGAACCAGTTCACAGTCTGTGGATCGGTTGCCACCCGGTGCAGTTCGTCCACGACCGAGTGCCCGCGGAAACTCACCGAGTGCCCGGGCGTCCCAATATCACAGACGGTTTGCCCGTCCCCGCAGCCCACCCAGTGCCCGACCCAACAAAACACGGTTTGCCCGTTCCAGCCCACCCTGTGCCCGCACCACACCACGGTCTGCCCGGTTGATGCGACCTGCCACCCCTGACTGACAAGCACCCGGCGGCCCGCCACCCGGCCTGACTAACGAAACCACGACGATCAGCCGGTGGCGCAAGCCGCCGGCTGATCCGTCCCTGGGGACATGCACGCCCGGGGGAAGGCACGCGGGATTGACGATCCGGGAGGTCTCATCAACGGGTTGACTTGACGCGCATGTCCGGGGGGAGGCATGACGGATGTCCGGTAGGCCCGCCCGTGCGGTTCGATTCCAGCCGCGCAGCGCTGCCGTGGAAAGTGCCGGAACCAACGCTGCGCAGGGCGGGGATTTCGGGACCATATCTAATATATTGAAAATGTTGGGCTTTTTTTCTTGCGTTGCGGTCGAAATCGGAGTAGTTGCCACCTGTATCGATGGAAGCGGGTATTGCCCGCTGCCCCGTCCCGACTCCTAACACCAATCATTAGAAAGCAACCCCAGCCATGTCATTTCAACAAAATCTGAGGGGACTGCGTCCTCTCATGACTCGCGTCGCCCTCATTCTGGGCGTCTGCATCGGCGGCTTGTTCTGGCTCCAATCCTACGCACTCCCGGACGGAAATCCGGATTTCAAGCTCGCCATTGATGATGCGTCCCCACCATCAGCCGAACTCAGCTTCACCTCTGCGGAAGATGGCTATTACTACCCGGAGTATTACGACGAAAAGAAGAAAGAGTGGATTGCCATTCCGAACAACGAGCAATTCCTGAACGCGGGGGTACACCGCGTGTTTGTTCAAATCCCGGTGGATCCCATGCCGAAAAACCTGATGCTGCGGATGGTCAGGGTGGACGCTCAGGTGCGACCGACGATTTTCCCGGTCGTCGTTACTGCCTGTTCGACCACTCCGGTGATCACCGCCTGCCCGGCAGGCCCCACCTCGTGTCCCTCGGTTCTAACCACTTGCCCCGGGGTTGCGCCGACCCGATGCCCGCAGGCCACCACCTGCCCGGACGGCGGCATCCAAGTGACCGCTTGCCCGGTGCAATTGACCCAATGCGTCTCCGCTCGCACCCAGTGCCCGACGGTGGCTACCAACTGCCCGGTGCGTGCCACCACCTGCCCGGCACGGCCCACTTTCTGCGTGGGCTTGAGCGCCACCACCTGTCCCATCCAGCCCACGGCCTGCAGTCCGGTAGTGACCACCTGCCCGGTCAGACCCACCGCCTGCCCGGCCAGCCACACGCAATGCCCGACCCAAGCCACGGCCTGTCCGCCCACGGTGGCCACGGTTTGCCCCGTGAGTGCGACCGTTTGTCCCGCCCAACCGGTCACCAGTTGTCCACAGGCCATGACCCGGTGTCCCGCCCGGATCACCACTTGTGTGACCCAACTCACGGCCTGTCCGCTTGGTGCCACTTTCTGCCCGCAGCAGCCCACGACCTGCCCTCGCAAGGACACCCAATGCCCGGTGCGGCCCACCTTGTGCCCCAGCGCGGTGACCACCACCACATGCCCGGTTAGCAGCACCGCCTGCCCGCGGACGCCCACCGCCTGCCCGGTGGCCCCCGTGCAGACCGAGTGCCCGACCAAACAAACCGAATGCCCGCGGGTTCTCACGGTCTGCCCGGCTGGCGGCGAGACGCAGTGTTTGCAAACCGCAGTCACCCAATGCAGCCGCATAGTGACCGCATGCGCAGGCGGACTCACCAACAGCACCCAATGTTCACTGGTGGCGACCGCGTGCCCACAATCGATGACGCTCTGTCCGCTCACAGTCACCGGGTGCCCGATCACCACGACGGTTTGCCCGCAGGTGAGCCTCTCCACCCAGTGTCCGCGGGTCGTCACGGTTTGCCCGCAAATGCTGACCCGTTGCCCGGGAGGCGTGGCCGGTTGCACCGACGTGGTCACGGAATTCCCGCAAGTCCCGACCCAATGCCCGCAGATCGTAACCCGGTGCCCGGGCGGTGCGACCCAGTGCGTCGACCAACCGACCGTCTGCCCCGCCATCTCCACCGCCACGCAGTGCCCGCCGCAGACCACCATCTGCACGGGAGGGGTCACGAACTGCCCGCTCCAGCCGACCGCTTGCCCGGTCTCCGACACCACCTGCCCGTATCTGCAGACGCAGTGCCCGGCCTACAGCACCCAGTGCCCGACGATCCAGAACACTGTGTGCCCGAGCTTGTTCACCAGTTGCCCGCAGCGCTCCACGCAATGCCCGCCGGATCCGACCATCTGCACGCAGCAACTGACGAGCTGTGGCGGTCAGCAGACCCTGTGCCCGGACCCCACCGGGGCCGCCACCATGTGCCCGGAATCTCCCACCCAATGCCCGACGCGGCCGACCTTCTGCCCAAGCGTGCCGACGCAGTGTCCCGAGTACCAGACGATCTGTCCGATGGCGGCCACCGTGACCCAATGCCCGGAAAAGGCGACTGAATGCCCGAGCGTGGTCACCTTCTGCCCGCGAGCGTTGACCGAATGCCCAGTGCAAATCACCGGGTGCCCGGGTCGGCCGACCGAGTGCATCCGCGAAGCGACCCAGTGCCCGATCATTTCCACGCAGTGCCCGAGTGGTGACACATGGTGCCCGAAGAGCCCCACGAATTGCCCCCAGGATCTCACCCACTGTCCGGCTACCGCCACCGTCTGCCCGGTGGTGCCAACCACTTGCCCGACCCAGTTGACCAATTGCCCGCGCGATGCGACGAAGTGCCCGAGCGATCCGACCATCTGTACGCCCGATCCGGTCACGACCCAATGTCCGCGGCAGCCTACCTCCTGCCCGGTGGTCGATACGGTCTGTCCGACCGCCCCGACCACCCCGACCGCGTGCCCGGTGCAGGCCACGACCTGCCCGACGGGGCCCACCATCTGCCCGGATGTCCCGACCCAATGCCCGCAGGTCTTCACCCTGTGCCCGGCGCTCCCGAGCGTGTGCCCGAACGGACCCACCACCTGCCCGAGCCAGCTCACGGTTTGTCCGGAACTGACAACGACGTGTCCGGTGGCCGAAACCGCCTGCCCGCAGGGACCCACCCAGTGCCCGGCTATCAGCACCCAGTGCCCGGCGAGCAACACCCGCTGCCCGGTTGAAACGACCACTTGTCCGACCACCCCACTCCACACCGAGTGCCCGGTTATCCCGACAAGTTGCCCGGCCACAACCGGCCTGTGCGATGTGGCCACGGTGTTCCCGCAGGTACCTACCCAGTGCCCGCAAGCGCAAACGCAGTGCCCGACCGGGCCGACGATGTGCCCGCAGGAACCGACCAAGTGTCCGCTGCTCCCGACGGTTTGCCCGGATCCGACGACGCCGACCCAATGCAACGGGACCACCACCCAATGTGCTGCGGGCAGTGTGACCGTCTGCGCGGCGACCTTTACCCAGTGCTCGCAAATCATCACGGTCTGTGCCGGCAGTGAACCCACCCGCTGCCCGCCGGTCGTTACCCAATGCCCGATCGAGCAGACCATCTGCCCGGTTACCACCGTCACCACCTGCTCGGGAACTCCTACTCAATGTCCTGACACCACCGTCTCCACGCAATGCCCGCTTGCGGTCACCGCGTGCCCGCCGGTCTCGACAAGCTGCCCAACTCAGCCCACCCTGTGCCCCCTGGAGCAGACGCATTGCCCGCCTCCGACGGCGGCAACCCTATGCCCGACGACCGTGACCGTGTGCGTGGACCAACCGACCGTGTGCCCCGTGGCCTCGACGACCTGCCCGCAGACCTCAACCATCTGCCCGGAAGCCACGACCACCTGTCCACAGGTCACGACCTACTGCCCGCGGCCGGCAACCCAGTGCGTGAGCATGCCCACCCAGTGTACCGGGAGCCAGCCCACGAATTGTTCGGGAACCACCACCACTTGCCCGGCACCCACCTACTGCCCGCAGACCCCGACCCAGTGCCCAAGTACTGCAACGGTCTGCCCGACCAACGCAACGGTCTGCCCGAGTGCTGCCACGGATTGCCCGCGCACCACCACCGCTTGTCCGGTCGCGGCGACCTTGTGCCCGTCCGGGACAACGCAGTGCCCGGTCGTGCCCACCACTTGCCCGCAGAAGCCGACCGAGTGCCCGGTGATTAGTCCCGCCACGACCTGCCCGATGTTGATCACCCAGTGCTCGACGGCCGTCACGGCAGCCACGGCGTGCGCAACTACAGCGACCCAGACCCAATGTCCTCACCTCGGGAGCGCTGCTGTCACCGTTTGCGCAACACAGACCACGACCTGCCCGATCTCAAGTAATCCGACCGTCTGCTCAGGCGCGACCGGCGTCACCAAGTGCCCGGTCCAGCAAACGCAATGCCCGATCCAGCAGACGCACTGTCCGCAGACTCTGAGTACGGTTTGTCCGGTGGTCCAGACCCAGTGCCCGACAATCCAGACCCAATGCCCGCTGGACTCCGTGAAATGCGGACCCACGATGTACCCGCAAATCCCCACCCAGTGCCCGGTGGTGTGGCTCACTGAGTGCCCGGTGACCCAAACCCAGTGCCCGGTTGTCCAAACCCAGTGCCCGCTTGATCCAGCCACCTGCGGACAAGCCACCGTATTCCCGGAAACTCCCACCCAGTGCCCGGTGGTACAGACCCAGTGCCCGACCGTCGCTGGCTCATGTGAGCCGACGATTTATCCGGTGGTCCCGACCCAGTGCCCGCTCGATCCGGCCACTTGCGGGACGACCATGACCCCGACCCTACCCACCGAGTGCCCGCGACAAACGACGCAATGCCCGGTGCTCGACACCCAGTGTCCTGAGGCGTCCACGGTATGCCCGGTATCGACCACCACCTGTCCGGACCTCGACCTGACGAGATGCCCGCTCGACCTGACGAGATGCCCATTCGACCTGACCAATTGCCCGACCGTACAGACCCTGTGCCCGGCGAGCCAACCCACCGTCTGTGCGACCTTCCCCACCGAGTGCCCGACGGCTGACGGCCAGTGCGGACCCACGATCTATCCGGTGGTCCCGACCGAGTGCCCGAAGCCGATGACTGAATGCTGGGTCGTCTATACCCACTGTCCGGCCACGGTGACCGAGTGCGTGCAAGAGACAACTGTCTGCCCGACCAAGTCCACCGAGTGCCCGGTGGTTCCCGGCCAATGCGGACCGACGTTCTTCCCGCAGGTGACCACCGTATGCCCGGCTCAGGTGCCCACGATCTGCCCGGCCAGCCAACCCACTGTCTGTGCGACTTACACCACCGAGTGCCCGACGGCTGACGGCAAGTGCGGACCGACGATCTATCCGGCGGTGCAGACCCAGTGCCCGAGTACCTTAACGGCGTGTCCGGTGATTCCCGGCCAATGCGAACCGACGATCTATCCGGCGACCCAGACCCAGTGCCCGGCGGTCTCGACTCAGTGCCCGGCCGAACCACCTACGGTCTGCCCGCGCGGCTTCACCCAATGCCCGAACACCCCGTTCACGGTTTGTCCGGCGATCAGCACCACCTGCGCCGGCACCGTGCCCACGACTTGTCCGGAGAAAGCCACCGAATGCACCGGCCAGACACCGACGGCTTGCCCGCTGATCCCCACCCAGTGCCCGGCTGTCCAACCGACGCTCTGCATGGCCAAACCGGTGGTTGTCACAGGCACCGCTGTGGTCTCCGGCAACACGGCGGTCCTGCATGGCACGGTGAACCCGAACGGACTTACAACGAACCCGACGACGTTCCAATGGGGCCGGACCACCTCATACGGCAACAACCTGTCGCTTCCGCCGGTCAGTGGTTGGGGTGCGCAGCCTGTGACTGGAAACCTTGACGGATTAGCGCCCAAGAGCACCTACCATTACCGCTTGACCGCAAAGAACAGCGAGGGAGAGGGCGTAGGACTTGATGCCACCTTCACTACCCCGTGAAATCCACCTGTCAGCCATGACCTGACCCCAAACCGTGAAGTCTGAACCAAGCACCGGTTCAGCCATCCATCCCGATCAGCCGGTGGCGCGAGCCACCGGCTGCTTCGTCTCCGGGGCAATGATCGAAAGCGTTGGACCCGCCAAGCCGCCGATGGGTGCAATCCCAGACGGAGCGGAAGGATTCTTCGTCCTTGGGTTTGCCTTTGGCGATGAGGTTGCGCAGTTTGATGAGGTCGCGGCTGAGGGCTTTGATAGAGCGTCTTACATGGTCGCTTTCCTACTACGGACCCGCATTCCGCCGCAGGTTCCGGCAGGGAGCTTAAGAATTCCTTACCCAGACTTGTTCCCGGCAAGACCCGGTCGTGCCGCGAGGGCACCCCGGGAATTTTCCGGGCCCCTCCAAAGTTCTGGCTCGACATCCCGGGCGTTTGCGGCCACCTTTGCCCCGGTGCCCAGCGGCGATTCCCGCCAACGGAATCCGAATTCAACAAACAAAATTGCCGAACCATTCGCGGCTGAGAACCTTCCATAACTGTTCAATTTCATTCCATTTGCGCGGTCTCAGCGCTAGTGACGTTAGGCGACGGAAAGCACACAGATCTACAAGCGAAAGGAGAGACGACTGATGCGAAGAATCTACGATCCAAGCCTCAAAGCTACCGTTACACTCGACGACTCCGGCGAGCTGCGGGGAATCAACCACCTCGACGAGTACCGCGAGATCGAGCACCTTCGCGGTCGCGCCGCCGCTGCGGCATACCTCCGCGACATCGCCGGGAAGCTCAGTATCGCGCCGGCAGCGGTGCGCCGCCTCGATCAGGCGGTGTCGTACCTCGATCCCCAGGAGCAGGCGGTCGAGTACCGCTTCAGCGAGGAGAAGACCCTCTTCGATTCGGCCACCTACGTTTACTATCAGACCTACCTGAACGCCCCGGTCTGGGCGGCGGGCGTGACGGCCACGATCAAGCAGGCGCCGGTGCGCGTTGTCGCGGCAACAAACACGAGCGTGCGCGGCATCGACGCGAAGATGCCGTCGGCTGCAGCCATCAAGCGCTATCGGGCGCTCTTTGCGACCGGAGAGAAGATCGACGGCCCGCCCCGGCGGCTCACCGAGCGGCTCACGACCGAGCAGCTCGACGCGGCCAACGCCGCCGACTCCGAGCTGCTGGCCGACATCGTCGGCAAGGGCGGTAAGGCCTCCAAAGGGGCCGACGAGGGCAAGAGGAACCCGCGGCTGATCCGTGGACGCTTCTTCGTCTACCGGTACGACCCCGCCAGTCGGACCACGGATCACGGGCATTCCGCGCACGGGGGAGACGCGCCGCAGCCAGGCGCGGCGCAGGGCGATGAGCAGCCGATGTGCGGCACGCCGCCGACGCTGCCGCTGCCGCCGGTGCCCAAGTCGATTCAGGAGGGGCGCTGGTACCTCGTCGCGGAACTCATCTGTCGCCTGCCGCACGACGGCCGCCAGGTGAACTGGCGCATGCTGGTCGAGGTGGAGACCAACGTGGTGCTTTACCTGCGCGTGCTGACATCGAACGTGAACGGGCTCGTGTTCGTCGCCGATCCCATCACCGCCACTGGCGACGCCGCGAACTCGCCGGCGGCTACGGCCGCCACGCTGAACCCGTTACGAAGCAGCGTCACGCTGCTGGGCCTGACGGCTCCAGCGCCCGGAAGCAACCAGGCCCTGACGGGCAGCTTCGTGCAGGTCTCCGATTTCGAGCTGGCAACGGCTGCGTCTCCCACGGAGGCACCCGGCACCGATTTCAACTACGCCACCCGCACTAACAACTTCGCGGCCGTGAACGCCTATTACCTCTGCGACCGCTTCTTCCGGCTGGTCGAAGATCTGGGCTTCCCCATCAGCACCTACTTCGACGGCACGACGTTCCCGGTTCCAGTTGATCATCGCGGACGTTTCCAAACCACGGACGGGATTGAGCGAAACGCGTCGTGCTCGGGCGATGGCGACGGCATTGCCAACGTGGACTTCGAGCTGGCGGACCTGACCGACACCGCCAATCCGATGGGCATCGCCGCCGACTGGCGGGTCGTGCTCCACGAGCTGGGAGGACACGGCATCCTCAACGATCACGTGAACCAGGGGAGCTTCGGCTTCTCGCACAGCGCCGGGGACAGCTTCGCCGTGATCCTGAACGATCCGTCCACACAGGCCGCCGACCGCTTCGAGTCGTTCCCGTGGGTGAGTTTCATCGGCCGACGTCACGACCGCAGCGTGGCCGGCGGTTGGGGCTGGGGCGGCACGAACGACGTGGGCGGGTACTCGAGCGAACAGATTCTCGCCACCACCATGTTCCGCGCCTATCGCTCGATTGGCGGAGACTCGACCGATGTCGGTCGGCGCGAGTTCGCCGCACGCTGCATGGCCTACCTGATGCTGCGTGCGGTCGGGACGCTAAGCCCGACGAGCAACCCCGCCTCGCCTGCGCAGTTCCTCGACGCTCTGATCGCCGCCGATGCCGGCAACTGGACCTCGGAGGGGATCTTCGGCGACGCCTATGGAAAGGTGCTCACCTGGGCTTTCGAGAAGCAGAACCTCAACGGCGGTGCGGTGCCCAGCGTGGACGTTTACATCGACGACGGCCGGGCCGGCGAGTACGCCTATCTCCCCGTGCATTGGGCGACCACCACGATCTGGAACCGGCGCAGCAGCGACGGGATGCCCGCCCACGAGGAGCCGGCGCTCGGCGAGACCAATTACGCATATGTGAAGGTTAAAAACCGGGGCACGACGATCGCCAACGACGTGATCGTAAAGGGCTACCACTGCAGGCCGTCGACCGGCGTGCTCTGGCCGAACGACCTGCAGCCCATGGCCACCGCGCAGATGTCGGCTGGAACCCTCCAGCCCAACAACGCGGAGGAAAAAACTGTCGGGCCGTTCGAGTGGACGCCGGTGACCAACGCCTGGGGCCACGACTGCATGCTGATGATCGTGTCGGCGACCGGCGACCCGAGCAACGTCGACAAGTTCACCGCCGGCGAGGTGGTGGAGGACTGGCGCCTCGTACCGAACGACAACAACGTGGCTCAGCGAAACGTGACGCTCGTCCCGGGCGGCGGCGGGCTGCGGGGCCTGATGGCGGGGCTGCACGGCAAGGGCTTCTGGGTGGGCAACCCAGGTCGCCGGGCCGCCCACGTTGCGGTATCGGTGGAACTGCCGTCGCTCCTGGCGCGTCGCGGGTGGCGGATCGGCCTGCGCGACCTGCCGGCGAACGGCACCCGCCTGAAGGCCCGCGAGCAGCGCCTGGTGACCTTTGAGGTCCACTCCGGCGTGCCGTTCACCACGGCCGAGGTGACGGAGGCGGCTGAGCGGGACATCGTCGTGACTGCCACCGCCGACGGGGCGCTCATCGGCGGTATGGTGTACCGGATCGATCCCGAGATCGAGATGCCGTTCAACGACCGCACGTCCGAGGAACGGAAGGAGGGGTGCCGCGATAAAGCCAAACAGCTCCTCGCCTGCTTGAACCTCTCCGGCGGCAACGTGAAGCGCGTGCGCGTCCGCAAGGTTGTGATCGATGTTGAGATGGAGAGCGACGACTCCGGTTGCGACTAACGTTTGGTCACAAGGAATATGACCAGAGAATGGCGACAAGAGCATGGAGATTGGAACGCTTCCCTCTTGTTCGTGTGTCGTAATTCTTTTGTCTAACGCTCGCTTGTGGAACGGGTGTGGGGAAACTCGTGGCACCCACGTTCCAAAGGAGGACTGGCAGAGGTGATAGCCGCAACAAACCGCAAGGAGCACCAAGCTGGCGAGCAATCCCACCCCACCCTGCGGCAACGCCCAGCCAGTTAGGCATTGGCATCGATCCAGGATCTCGGGCCCGGTGTAGTTGGAACTGTGACACGTTTATCACAAATTCGCGGGTTGTCGTGGCCGCGTTTCCGGGCGCATAATGCATGGGTAACGGCGGTTCCATGGCGGGCTGCCCGATCATTTCAGAGAAGCATGAATACTTCCGTGTTTGCGCGGATCAACCCCCTCCATCCCATGTCCCCGATCTCCACCTCTCCCCAATTCTACGGCACTCCTGCCGCCGTTGGCCACAGTCCGATTCGCCTGATGTCGCTGCTACGGCTCATCTTCTTCAGCGGCCCCAAGGTTCTGGTCTCCTCGCAAATCAGCGTGAAATGCGCGGTCGCGATGGTCACGATGTGCGCTCCGGCCCTGCTCTTCTGCGCGCTGCTCACGCTCCCGGCCCTTATTTTCCAATCCCCGCAACAGCACGCCTACTTCTACTTCGCCAAGGTGCTTGACGAGGATCCGACCCGCTGGTTCGTGCTGTTCCTCTCAGGCATCTGCGTGATTTTGTCGCTGGCCCTTCCAGCCACCATGTCGGCACCGCGCGATTCAATGGATTTGTGAGTTATCGCGGCGAGGCTCCGCAGGGCACTCATTCCCAACTCCTTGGAATGGGCCCCCGGATAGGTATCCTTGGCGTTTCGCCGACAATCCAGCTCACACCCCCGCCAGCCACAAGGCGGCATGGATCTTGAAATCGATGACCATGCCCTCCGCCTCACGGGCGGCCAGCCATGCGCGGAGCAGTGCCAGCGGCACCTGATGCACGATGATGTCCTCACTGCCAACCCCGCCGCCCGCATGCTCGCGGCTCAACCCGGTGGCATGGAACAGATGCAGAAACTCGGAAGTCATGCCCGCCGAGGTGGGGGTGGTGAGCAATTTCGTCACCGACTCCGCCCGGTAACCGGTTTCCTCGAGCAGCTCGCGGCGGGCGGTCTCGGCCAGTGATTCGCCCTGGTGCTCGACCTCATCGCCCACCAGGCCCGCCGGGATTTCTATCACGCGGCACTGCACCGGGATGCGGAATTGCTCGACGAGCACGATCTCCCGGTCCGGCGTGATGGCGAGGATGCCCACACAGCAATCCGACTGAGGGCGGCGCACGAAGTCCCACTGGCCGATGCGGTAGAGGCCGAGCCAGCGGGTTTCAAACAGTGTCTCAGGATTGGGCATGAATGTAAAATGGCTCAAAGAAACGATGGCGCAAGCGCGTAAAGACCGCTACCTCTGCCGCGTGCTGATGTCCCGCCACGATTTCCAGATTCCCGTCCTTTTCAGGCACCGTATTGTTTTCACGCGAAATGCTTTCGCGCCGGAGAATGCGGAGTTGGCAGATATTCTCCGCGAAGGCGGGGGCCGCCGCGCCATCGCTTTCATTGAGGAATCCGTCGCCGCCGTTTGGCCCGGGTTGCTGGATGCCGTGCAGGCATACTTTGCCGATCTGGATCTGACTTTCTGCGGGAGTGCCGTGTTGCCGGGTGGCGAGGCGGTCAAGACCGATGATTCGCTGGTCCGCCGCATCTGGGAAGCACTTGATGCGGTCCACATCGATCGCCATTCCTATGCGCTGGCCATCGGTGGCGGGGCGTTCCTGGATGCGGTCGGTTTCGCCGCTGCCACGGCGCACCGCGGCGTGCGCCTCGTGCGTTTTCCCACCACCACCTTGTCTCAGGACGATGGCGGCGTGGGCGTGAAATGCGCCATCAATGGCTTCGGGAAGAAGAACTGGATCGGGGCCTTCGCCGTACCCTTTGCCGTGATCAACGATTTCAGTTTTCTCCACAGCCAGGATTCGGAAACCTGCCGCGCAGGCTTGATCGAGGCGGTCAAGGTGGCCTTGGTCAAAGATCCGGAGTTTTTCGAGTGGATTGAAGTCCGTCTGGAAGCACTCGCCGCGCTCGACCCGGCGGTGCTCGAGCCCTGCGTTGAGCGCTCGGCCCTGTTGCATGCGTGCCACATTGCCACCGGCGGCGATGCCTTCGAATCCGGCTCGAGTCGCCCGCTCGACTTCGGACACTGGGCGGCCCACAAGCTGGAATCCCTCACCGGCTACGAGCTGTCACACGCACCCGCCGTCTCGATCGGATTGGCGCTCGACACCCTCTATTCCGTGCGCTCCGGATTGCTTGCCGCAAGGTCCGCCGAGCGCATCATGCGGGTGCTCGACGCGCTTGGGCTGGCCACTTACCATCCGGCGCTTGATTGGACGGACCGAGCCGGTCGCCGCCGGATTTTCGTCGGCTTGGACGAATTTTGCGAACACCTGGGAGGTGAACTCACCGTGCTGCTGTTGCAGGATCTCGGCGTGGGGGTGAACGTCCACCAATTGGACGAGTTGCTGCTTGGTGAGTGTATCGATCAACTCAGGCAGCGTGCGGCAAAGCACGCATGAGGCGTCCCGCATGGTTCTGACCCTGCTCCCGGCGGATGAATAATGTTTCACATTTCCGCTTGTCATCGGCGGGACCCTCGATAGCATCGCCGCATGCTCATGAAGTTCTCAATGCTGTCGTTTTGCTCCATTCTGCTTGCCGCCCACCTTCAAGCTGCGGTTTCCCTGCCCATGGGAGGCTCCGAGGCTCTCTCCGCCGCCAATGTCGAAGGTCCGGCCAAGGAAGCCCTCACCTTGTTCCGCGAGGGCCGCCACGCCAAGGCCCTCGAACTCGCCAAGCCGCTCGCGTTGAAAGGCAATGCCGATGCTCTCTATCTGATGGGCTATGCCTATGAGACCGGCCAAGGCGTTGAGGTCTCCCGCGAAACCGCCCTCGAATACTACCGCAAGGCCGCCGCCGTGGGCCACAAGGATTCCACCTATCGCCTGTCCTTCATCCTCCTCGCCTCGGAGGACGAAACCGAACGCAGCCAAGCCCGCGAAGCCCTCGAAAAAACTTCCAAGGACGATCCCGCAGTCACCGGACGCATCCTCGGCGAAGCCTACCTCCGCGGTCGCCTCACCAAGGAAGCGGACTATGAAAAGACCGTCTTTTGGTGGACCCAGGCAGCGAATGCCGGGGATTTGCCCTCGCTCCTGCTGCTTGCCCGCCTCAATGAAGGCCAATTCGGTTTTGCCGACAAGAAAGACGCCAAGGCGGCCCTGGGGTTCTACGCCAAAGCCGCCGGCCTCGGTGACGCCCCCTCCATGGTCGCCCTCGGCTCGCGTCTGCTCAATGGCGACAAGGACATCCGCAATGAAAAAGATGGCCGCGAGTGGCTCAAGAAAGCCATCGATGCCAAGGAATACTCCGCCTACCTCGCCCTCGGCGACTTCGAGGAAAACGTCAAGAAAGATCCCAAAGCCGCCCTCGTCCTTTATGAACGCGGCAAGGACGCTGGCCAGGTCGATTGCATTCTCCGCGCCGCCGATGCCTACACCGAAGGCAAAGGCACCGAAAAAGACCCGGATCGCGGTGTCAACCTGCTCGAAGGTGCCGCCAAAGCCGGCAGCCCCTTGGCACACTACCGGCTCGCCGTCAAACGTCTGAGTGCTGACAAGCCGGACCTCCTCCTTGGCTATGGACACCTCCTGAGCGCAGCGTCCGGCGGTCTCCTCGAAGCCCAAAACGAACTCGGCCTGTTCTATCTGTCGGGAAAACTCGCGCCGGTGGATCCCGCTGGAAAACCCATCCCGGATGGTCCGGCCGGTGTCGCCTGGCTGACTCGTGCCGCCCAAGGCGGGCTGGCCCAGGCCCAAAACAACCTTGGCACCCTCTTCGAGCAAGGGGCTGGCAGCGTCCCGCAAAACCTCAGTAACGCCGGCCAACTCTACGCGCTTGCCGCCAACCAAGGCCATCCCGGTGCCACCCTCGCACTGGCCCGCCTCTACTCCAAGGGCACCGGTATCGCCATTGACCTTCCCAAGTCCTGGGCACTCGCCACCCTCGCCGCCGAACGGGGCGAGGACACCGCCAAAAAATTTGCCAGCGATCTCCATGAAAAGCTCGACGAAACTCAGCGTGCCAAAGGTCTCAAGGACCTTGAAGCCATCAAGACAGGCAAGCCCACCGACCCAAAGCCTGAGGATGCCAAAGCCGAAAAAACGACGCCGCCAAAACCTGCGGATGTCAAGCCGGCGCCGAAATCGCCCAAGAATCCCAAATAAGGGCGCGGTGACGGCTGGAGATTCCCGGGCGGCGTGGGTTCGGTGGTGGCGGATGAGTGGGGCGGATTGAGGTTGGGCCGAGACGGCGCAGCACGACCGGGATGCGGCTGGCATCGATAAATGGTTGAGCCATTCGCTTCTCAATCGGCACTCAGGTACTTGTAGTCCTGCAGGTTCAGGGCCTGCAATTTCCCCTCGGCATCATCATATAGGACGACCACATAGTTGCCGGGCTCGCCGACGGGGATGGACGGGAGTTTGCCGGATTTGCAGCGCAGCGGGACGTAGCCCTCGGGATAATGAATGGGGGTTCTGGCAAGGGTCAGGCGCTTGACGAAAACCTTGGTCCACTTGCCATTCGGCGCCCTGATTTCCACTTCGTGCTCGGGGGTCTGGGAAACCGAAACAAAGGTGGCGGTACGCTTGGTTTCGGGGTCCAGTTGTTTGAGCCGGAGAATGCGCATCGCCCAGTGGGCGGCCTGGTCATCGCTGGCCGGAACCCGCTCGGCGAAGGGAATCAAGGTGACGGTGTTGTCGGCAACCAAGGCGATGCGGGTGACTCCGTCCCGCACGCCGACCCGTTTGAGGGTGATTTGATGGGCACCGGGGGTGAGACCGATGCCGCCGGTGACATCACCCAGTTGGTAACCGTCCGCATTCATGACCTCGCCGTCGATGAGCAGTTGGAGCCGATCCTGGCCCTGGGCCAGGGCGTTGACGATGCGCACAAACCCGACTTTTCGCGGCGGCGTTTCCGGTGCAGCGGTTGGCGCGACCAGCCAGCAGCACCCGAGCACGCAGGCGAGCCGCAGGGAAAAGTGGCTCGAGTCAGAAGTCGTTTGCATGGATGACAGTCGGATGGAATTTGTCAGGATCGATGGCACCATCGCTGTCGCGCTCGCCCGGATCGGCAAACAGGGTGAAGACCTTGCGGACTTCCGCGAGGACTTCAGGCGCGGCGTTGGGGGCGGTGCCGGGCGCGATGGCCTGGCCGACGACCCACACGCGGAAGTTGCGCGAGCGGACGGTGGCGGCTTCATAAACGCGGGCGAAGACTTCCTCGGCGGCGGAGTCCGACCACTGGACGCGGGTATTGTTAGGGAGGTGGACGCCGGGGCGATACATCGCCGGGTTGCCAAAGACCGGGTTGCCAGCCGGGTCTTTGACCAGCGCGAGTTCGGAGGGACTGGCAAAGGGCCGTGAGCGGATGATGGCCTCTGCCACCAGGTCCGCCTCGGTTCTAACATCGTTGGAAGGGGCCTGCAGTGAGGTCGGGGATGGCGGCGGTGCCAGCAGTGGCGGTCCTTGGTGATTCAGGCTGCCGGGCACGCATGCCAGCAGCGGATCCTGCTCCAAGGCCCCGGCGGCAAGTGCCCGCAAGGCATCCTGGGTGGCGGTGTTGAGATTCAGATGGCCGCGGATTTCCACCAGGTTGCCTTCGCACAAGGCACGCTCCGCGGCTCTCGAGTGCCCGGCATGGAACAGGTCTAACAGATTGCTGGCCCGCCTGCCCGGTTGGTCGAAGGCCGGGTGTTCGGGGCGTCCGATGCGCAGCGAATTGCCGCCGCCGTGGTCCGGGCTGGCGGGGCTGCCAGGCAGCACGTCGGGCCAGACGAATCTGGTGGCTGGCATGAGACCGTTGCGGATGGAGGTCGTATCCTGCGGGCTGTCGTAGGTCGGTTGCCACAGCAGCGGGTCATGGATGCGTCCGAGTTCGGTGGCACTGAAGAAGCGTCCGGCATTGGAAATCCGCTGCGGGGCCTGTGCTGCGCTGGGGTTTTGTGCCCAGTGGTATCTGGAGTCGGTGGGGATCACCGCATCATCTTGCGAGAGCGGCCAGGTGCCGACGCATGAGTCGTGGCCGCCGTCCGGCCATTCGGATGGGAGCACGCGGCCGTAGGTCTTGGGTTTGCGGGCCGCATCGGAATCATAGATCGTGCTGCGGCGGATGTTGCGGCGATTGGGGCTGGAATTTTCGGGATTGGCGTTTTCGGCGAGTGGCGTGTTGCGAAGATAATAGGAGATGCGTGGATCACCGAGGTTGTCGATTTCGGAACCATAAGCCCCGAGGACGAGCGCGGCGACGGTGGCCTTGGACGAGAAGCGGGGTTTGTTGAGTTCAAACTCGAGGCCCTTCTTCTGGCGGATGAGGCCGGCGGCGCGGTCCACTTCCTGGCCGTTCCACCGCAGGGAAACCCCGGCCGCGCCCTCCGCTTCGGTCAGGCTGAATTTGTTTGCCACCACGATGCTGGCGGGACCGACATCAAGGGTGTAGGAGACGGCCGCGAATTCATGGACTTGGTATTCATTGGCCTTGAGCGCCACCTGGATTTCAGGCGACCAGAATCGGCCGTCAATTTCGGTGAGTTGATGGGTGGCTCTGGCAGGATTCCGGAGCAGCGCCGGATCATCGAAGCGGGTGGAGCCGGTGCCTGCACCAATGCCTTCCATCGGCAACGCAACTTCATAACTGAGGCGGGCCATCCCGCTGACCTCCTGGGTGTTCATGTTCCAGAGTTCGGCAAACAGCTTGAAGTGCCACTTGAGGAGGTGGCGGCCCCCGACTTGCTGTGCGCCCTCGTAACGGATTTGCAGTGCCAGTTCGCTGATGAGCGGAAAACCATCCAGGCCGCGGTGGCTGCCGGAAACCAGGGTGGACACGGTGTCGGTGTCGGCGTAGTCGATGGCATTGGCGGCCAGGGTTTTCACATAGTCATCGGGGAAGCCGCCCTTGCGGGTGTCAAAATCAGGCAGCGCCTGCTTGATGAAGGCGGCCATTGGCTCGACTCCGGCCGGGCCCATGGCCAGAATGGCGTTGAGATTGAGCTTTGGCTCGCCGACCACCGCGGCAGCAATCCCGGCGGCAAACGGCACGCAGGGCCGCTCGAGGTAGGGCCGCACCATGGTTGTTAGATTCTCCTCGACCGCGCGGGCCCGCGTATCGGTTAGATGGCCGTGGGGGTCGCGGGTGAGTGGCGGTTGGATGGCGGCGGCGGCCAGCAGCGAGTTCGGGGAAATGAGCGAGCGGCGGTTCTGGATGAGCGTTTTGGCAAGGGTTCCGGGTTGCTCGGCGGTGGTGGCGGGATCGATGGCATGGAGGGAGATGCGATCCAGGGCGGGTTCGTCGGGAGCGGCGGGTGCCGGATTGAGGCCGGGTGCGGGGAAAGGCCAGGCGGTGCCGGCATGGACGCCGCCGGGGCCATCCGTGTTGCCTGCGGTGTTAGGGTCGAGTTTCCCCTGCAGATCTTCGACCCAGAAGGCGTAGCGGGCGACGACCTGGTGCTTCTCGTTGAAGATGGGGAGCCACGCGGCGCGGACGCGGTCGAGGTACGGGAGGGTGCCCAAAACGGTGGCTGCGCCGGGCTCGGAACCGACGAGTGACTCGATGTCCGGAGAGCTGAGGCGCGGCGTGTCAGGCGGTGGCGTGGTGGCACTGAAGAGCGGAACGTAGCGAAAGGAAATGACCCCTTCGGCGGATTTCCGGCCTTGCGCGAGAAATAGCATCGGGGCTGGTTCGCGGCCTGTCTCAAGCGGACGCTTGAGGACGGCTTGGAGTATGATGAAGCTGTCGTTGGAGGCTTCGAGGTGGAGGATTCCCCTGACGTATTCGCGGCCGGCGTGGGCGGCGAGTTCGGCCCGCTGGTGATCGACGTAGCAGCGTGCGGTGCGGCGCTCGTTGCCGACGACGAGGAGGATGCCCACTGCCAGCATCAACAAGGCGGAGACGATGACGAGCACCGCAGCCAGGGTGAAGCCTGGCCTCGGGGACTGGTTCGGTCGTGGTTTATTGGGCGGCATGGCAGCCAAAACGGATGAGGGTGGCGTAAACTTCAAGGTTGCGGCTGGTGGCGGCTTGCGGGGCCGGGCCCACCAGTTTCGCGGCGGGGCTGGCAGCGTCCCAAGCTGCGGAATCCGCCAGTTTTGCGACCAGTTCACGGCGGGCAATGACGAGGCGGACGGCGAGGGCGGCGGGGGCCTCCGTCGTGGATATTTCCCAATCGTGCCAGCGGCCGGAGGCGTCGCGGGATTGCGGGCGAGCCTCGAAGCCGAGGATGCCGAAAGCGACGGGCTCATCGCGCTCGGTGGCGGTGAACAGGCTGGCGGGGTGGAAGTCGCGGAGGGCTTGGAAGGTGGCGTGGCTTTCGCGGAAGCCGCGCATCAGACAGCGCACGGTCTTGCTGTTGATGACGAGGTCCTTGAGGTAGTAATGAATGGCGCAGAGATCGCCGATGCGGCCCGTTGCGGATTGGGCGTCGGGGGCTTGGAGGCTGAGGAAGCCGAGGCGATCACCGGAGGCGGCAGGGCTGTGCTCAAACACACTGTCCTGGTGGAAGCTGGCGCTGTTGAGATCGGCAGTGAGTTGGGTGAGTGCGGCGCGGGCTTCCTGTTCGGCACTGACGCCGCCGCCGATGCGCACGTAGTCGTCGCGGGCGCGACCGAGCAGGGACAGGGCCGCCATCACGACTATCAGGCCAAGCGTCATGGACACCAGCACCTCGATGAGGGTGAAGCCGTGCCGGGGTTGGTGCATGGAAATCACGGGAGCCGGGTGAAAAAATCGAGTTTCTGGCGTTTTGCGACCGGGGCGGCGGACGGGTATTCGAGCGTCAGGCGCAAGTTCAGCATGGGCGGGCCGCCGGGCTGGGCAGGCGAGCGCTGGGTGCGGATGGAGGCGAGGTAGCGGATCGGTTCGTCGGCGAGGTTTTTGAGTCCCCGGTGGTAGGCCTCCGGGTCGGCGAGGCCGAGGGCGCGGCCATCGGCGGCGAAGGCGAGAGCGAGAACTTCGCCCGGTGCCGGAAACGGCTGGCCGCGAGTGAGTGTGGGGAGGAAGCGAGCGTTGCCGGCATGGGCGGCCTCGATTTCGTTCAGGCAGGCCGGGATGATCCAGGCGCAACGGGTTTCCGCTTGAGCGGCGGCGGTACTTTGCCCGGATCTGGCCATCACCGCGAACACCAGCGGCAAAGCCACCGCCAGCACGCCCATGGCGAGGATCACCTCAATGAGCGAGAAACCGGCAGCGGTGGCGTGCGTGGAGCGGGGCGTGTTCATCCGTCGGAACGATATGGCCGGGCCACGATGCGCCCGATTTTAAACTGATTCTCCGCGATGGTGTGCGCGGCACCGTTGGGGGTCGGGGACGGTTGCCCGCCCCGGTAGGTGCCATCGGCGATCCGCAGGACCACCGGATCCGAGCCGGTTGGCCACAGCAAGCCGCCGCGCGGGGTGAAGGCGATGGTGAAAAACCGCCCTTGGGTCGGCTGGTTTTCCGCGAGGTAACGGATGAGGGTTTCCGGTTCGTCGCGGGGATTGCGGAGGCCATTGACTGCGCCGGGAAGGATGACGGTGCCGCTTGGCAGGGCATGCCAGCGGCGGATGAGAATGCCATCCAAGGTCGTGGGGTCGGTGGGCCATTCGTTGATTTTGAAAATTCCGATGCGGCAGCGTTCGTCGGCGGCGGGGAGATCGCCGGGTTCGGCAATCGCCAGCACCGTGATCGAGCGCGAGCTGATTGCCATGCTGCGGGCTTGTTCCACCAGACCGATGAAGGTGTCGGCTGCGGTTTTCCGAGCATGCCCGGCGCTCGCTCCAAGCATCCGCAGCCCTGCGGCCATCAGCAATGAAATCACCGCCATGACGGCGACCAATTCGACGAGCGAAAATGCCGCATGCGGTTGTCCGGAGCGCGATTTGAGGGGAGTTCTCACCCGGGGGAGGGGTGCAAGACGGGGCAAAACGACCGAGTGCCGCCTGCTTTCAAAAAGCAAACACGAAATCGCGCCGCTTACAAGCGAGAAAGTTGGATGAAGCCGAAAAAAACAACCTGACTGCGACTAACCGGCATCGGCCATGGCCCGCCGGGCTTCATCTGACTCGCCGAACCAGCCGCGTTTTGCCAACTCGCTGGAACAAGAAAGCACTGTATTGTTAGGCGACAGGGTTCAAAATGAAAGATGGCACCGCCGATGAACACCCGCAGAAGCTGCGGTCCGCGGTTGCTCAACGAGTATTCTGGATGGCGGCCATCGCCGCATCGTGTCTCGCTTTTTGCACATTGGTCAAAGTATTGAAAGCCGGGCGCGGACCGCTGCCGCCTCCCACCACCCTTCCGAAGCCCTTGGCCACGCTGAAGAATTTAACGGTGCCGTTTTTCATCTGGCAGCTTCCCCCGCCGCCGCTCCACGGGTTGTTGTCGGCGAAGCCGCGACCGACATCGTCGCCATGAGTTATCATTCCTCCGCGCGTGATTCTGCGACCGGTCTTGGGATCGAAATAGCGGTTCATCTGCGCATCGCCGGGCGGCACCGCGCTGCTCATGGTATAGTTTTGCACGGTTCCGCCGCTCCCGGTAACCAACAGCCGGTTGCCGTCGGCGTCGAGCGTGTAGGCGGTGTCCAGCGCCGGCGTGCCTGGCAGATGCACCGTCGAGCCCACCAGTCGGTCCAGCGCGTCGTAGGTTAGCGAGGTGCCGCGACCACTGACGGCATCGGCCTGCGTGGTTTTGGACTGCGTCCGGCTGTAGCTGCCGGCGAGGTCCGCGAGCAGGGACGGTGTTTGGGCGGTGCCGTGACGAACACGGCCGATCTGCTGCCAGCCGAAATCGCCGACAGGGTTGGTCGGACTGAGCTGGCCATCCCAATCAATCCGGGTGTTGATGCCATTGGCGCGGGTCAGGCTCACGACGCGGTCGCCGGCATAGCCGATGTTTGTTAGAGAAGGAAACGATATGCCGTCCTTGGTGGTGGCCACGTTGGTGACGCAATCGAGCGCGTTGTAGACGTAGGTGACGACGCGCCCGCTCGGATAGGTCAGCGAGCGGCAATTGCCGGTGGCGTCAAAGGTGCGGGTGGTTGTGAGACCGTCCTGGGAGGCGCTCACGGCGTTGCCGAGCGAATCGTAGGCGAAGGCGAGACTCGAAGCGTCGTTGTTCGCCAGCACCAGCCGCGAACAGCCGTCGTAGGCAAAGGTTTCAAAGGTGGTGGTGGCCACAGCGGCGCCCTGCACGTCGACGTCACGGCGAAGGAGGCGGTCGCACAGGTCGTAGGTATTGGTGCTGACCGTGCCGTTGGCGTCGGTCTCGCCGAGCAGGTTGCCGCGCGGACTCCAGACGAGCGAACTGTGGGTGCCGTCGGCATGGGTGATGGCGACGAGCCGGTCACGAGAATCGTAGGCATAACCCGTGGTGTTGCCGTTGCCATCGGTGGATGTCAGGCACCGCGAGTTGAGGTCGAAACTCGCATGGCTGCTGCGGATGACGGTGGTCGGCTGGACCGATGACGACCCGGCGTAGTCGGTGCTGGTTAGACAATTCCCCAGCAGGTCGTAGGCATAAGTGGAGTCGTTGCTGTTCGGGTCGGTGGCATGCACGACCCGGCCGAGCGAGTCATAGGCGCAACTGGAGGTGTTGCCGACGTTGTCGGTACTGCTACCCCAGCGTCCTAACGGATCAAAGACATTCGTGAGCGAGAATTGCGCCACTTCGTTGTTGGAAAGAAAGGTTTGGAAGATGGTGGTGGGCAGGCCGGCGGCGTCGCGAACACTGGCGAGCACCTTGCTGCCGCCCGGGCTGGCGATCGACGCGAGCCGGCCCGCCGTGTCGTAGGCATACGCGGTCGTGTGGCCAAGCCGCTGGCCATGCCAGCCCTGCTGCTGCTGAAACACGGCGACACCGTTTCTCTCGCCATCGTCCACCGCCGCCTCGGCAAGCGCGACCAATCCCGCGACGTTCTCGAAAAGGTCACCCTCATCAAGGACATCTCATGCGCTGATCCCATCCGCGCCCATCTCGAAATCCTTCATGATTTTTCAGTGTGGAAACTCGCTGACGATTTTCCCTTCGACAAAAAGTCCCCCTTCGTCTCGCTCCACACCGCCTGGCAGAAACGCCTAGGCTCCTGCGCCCTATCTAACGATTTTTACCGCGAGATTGCCGACTGGTATTTCTGGGCGCTCCATCAATATGCCACCCGAACAGCGCTCGTTCCGGGAAAAGAAAAAGCAAGACGAGCGCTACGATCCCAATTTCGGCATCACGAACCTTTGGCACCCTGCCGAATCGTTCCAAGATTACGACAAGGCGCGGCACGATTCAAAAGCCTGGATTGCCCTCGCCGGGCGCGTCCCCTTCCTCAACGGCGGCCTCTTCGATTGTCTCGACGACAAGACCGGCAAGAAGGCTGACAACTTCATCCTCGACGGCTTCTCTGACAACCCGAAGCTCTCATGCCACCTCCCGAACGATCTCTTCTTCGGCCCAGAGCGCACCGTGGACCTCTCCAAGGACTATGGCGAGGAGGATAAACGCACCGCCCGCTCGAAGAAAGCCAAGGTCCGCAGTCTCATCGAAATCCTCTCCCGCTACAAGTTCACCATTGAGGAAAATACCCCGCTCGAAGAGGAAATCGCCCTCGATCCCGAATTGTTAGGAAAGGTCTTTGAAGACCTGTTAGCTTCCTACAACGAGGACACCCGCACCACCGCACGCAAAGCCCTCGGGGCCTTCTACACCCCGCGCGAAATTGTCACCTACATGGTGGATGAATCGCTCAAGTCTTACCTCCTCACGTCTGTAGCGGCGGTCTGTGACCGTCGCACTTCGTCCGGGAAAGCGCTTGGCACAACCAGCGACGGTCGCAGACCGCCGCTACAACGCCGACGCAGGATCGCCTTGTAGCGGCGCTCTGTGAGCGCCGAAGCCAAAGAGATGCGCGATGCATTTGCCAGCGACGGTCACAGACCGCCGCTACAATTCCAAAGCATCCACGGGAAGAATCAGCGTTTCCGGCGAGTCACCAACACTCCGCTGGCGAGTAACGTCAGGACCACGCAACTTGGTTCAGGGATGACACTGGCAACGCGGAAGCCGATGACGTCGTTCTCGCGCGACGGGCCGAAGTAGTTGCGGGACGAGGAGACAAGGCTGTCGACGTCGTCGAGCCAGGAGCCCCCGCGCAGGCCGCGATTCGAGCCGGAGATGACGGCCTCATGCCACTCCCAAGCGTTGCCGCCCTGGCCATACGTGCCGTAGGAACTCGGAGTGCCATAGCCGACATTGACCAGTCCAGTGGCAGATGGATAATAATTCGCATCTGCCGTGGTGATAGTGTTCCGTCCGTTGGGATAGAGCGAGTAGGTAGAGGTGGTGGCGTTGTAATACGCCGCCTTATACCACTCGTTTTCGCTGGGGATGTAAACCATAGCCCCGAGGTTTACCATGATGATGCCGCTGGTGGCCCCGTTGAGCGTGTAGGCTCCCGTCTCCATGCTGGCGCTGCCTTGTCCGTTGCCCAGCCAGTTGCTGAAGCGTGCCGCGTCAAACCACGTTACTCCAACCACCGGCATGTTCGCGTAGGTGCTGCCCACACTGTAGCTATAACTGCCGCTAACGCCGCTTCGGGTGATGTTGCTGCCGTAGGTGCCTGCGGTTCCCATGGTCGAATTGTAAATCCCGCTGCTGTTGGAAGCGCCCTTGGCGTTGAGGAAGTCCACGTATTGCGCGTTGGTCACTTCGTAGGTGCCGATCTTGTAGGCGTGATCCACCGCACCGTAGCCGGTGGAGTCCGCCAAATTATTGACATTGCCGATAGTCGTCCAAGTCGTCCAGCTCATGCTGACCACGGCCAGAGCCGGAGTGACGAGCGAAACGCCGGCCAAAACGGCCAGCCCGATGGATGTGATGATGCGTTGTTTCATGGTGATTGCATGTAAGACTCCGCATCATATGCTCCCCCCCCGAGTCAATGATTATTTTCATGTTCGCCAATTTATTTTCCGGCGGTTTCGGGAGCCTTCGCGAAGCCGGTTGGCGGTGGCAACGCACTGCCCGACGGCTTCCACAGCATGTCCACCGGCACGCCATACTTGGCGGCGGTTTCAAGGATCAGCTTCGCGTCACTGGCACGGCGTTCGATTTCCTCACCGAAATCCGCACCCAGCTCGGCGTAGTGGTCGCTGAGGGTCTTGAGACCCATTTCCACGTCGGCGCGGTTCTGTTGGGCTTCGCGGCCCGCATCGACAGTCACACGCCTCGGAGCCACTGAACTGATCTTCCACCAACCCGCGATGGGCGGCAGCAGGCCGCGGCTGATGGCGTCACCGATGACGTAGGCCCACACCGGGCGGATGAAGCGCCGTTCAAGGATCATCTGGCGGAACGAAAACCGCCGTTCGGCCTTGGCAACAATCAAACGCACACCCGCGCCGTCGATCTTGCTGGAATCCGCCGCAAACTCGAACGGGATCATGCCCAGCGCGGAATCCCGCCGCAAGTGCTCAAGGAAGCCGGTGAATGTTGGACTCGGGCGGTTGGATTGGAAACTGTCTAACGACTCGTCCGGCTTGAGGGCGACCAGCTTGCCGCCGACGATGCGCTGGAGCGATACCGGGTCGCTCGTGTCACCCGTGCCGCCGGTCCCGCCCACCACGAAGTCACCGTTGTCGTCGATCTCGCCGCGTGCCGTCTTGAGGATGCGCGACACGTCGGCGTTGTCTTTGACCGCCTGTTTCTCCAGCGCCAGCATATCCATTTCGTCGAGGACGTGGTTGATCGAACTATGAGATAGCCACCCGGCACGATCTCCAACTTGTAGTTCTCCAGATACTCGCGCCATGCCAGCGCCAGACGCTTTTGATAGAACTGCTGAATGAGCGACACGTCCCCACGCCGGGCGGCAGCCTTGGCACGGAGATATAACTTTGCCAGCCGGCCCTAGCTCATGGCGCACAGGGCGTTCCAGTGGAATCCGGTGTTCTCCCTCGGCGCGTTCTGGTTGGTTATCACAACACCTCGTCGATGGCGCGGCGGGCTTCCTTCTGGATGCCGGTGGCGTCGAGACCCGACAGGATCGGCGGCAATTCCTGCTCGAATTTATTGCGGAGCATCGCCGTTGCCTGCGCCACGAACTCGGTCCACATCTGCCGCACGTCCTCGACCGCCACATACTCGCCGCGCCGGATGCCCAGCCGCAGTTCACGTTCCTCCACTTCTGCCAGCAGCTTGCGGGCCTTGAGCGAGGTTTCGATGTCGCCGGCCTGTGGGGTGAGTTCGCCACCCTTGAGGTCGTTGCGTCGCATGAACTCCTGCCACGCGGCCACGTCATGCAAGCCGTTGGCGGCGGGCTTCGGCGCGTCCTTGCGCTTTTTCCAGGTGTTGAGCGACTGGCGGGTGATGCCGAGGACGGCGGCCAACTCGACATAACTGGCTGCCGTGGCAGGGGCGGCCCCGGTGCCGGTCGCCATCGACTGCAACATGGCCCGCTCCGTGCGGGTCAACTTGCCGCCCTTCTGCCCGCGACCGACAAGGTTCGCAAAGTCGCGGGTGAGCAGTTTTTTGGCAATGTCGGGCGCAACGGCATCCATCTGCCGGGGGCGGAGGCGTCAACCTACTCAAGAATGGCGTGAAAGAAATGAGCCACCAAGGTCCGATGCGACCTTGCACAAGTCGATCACATAGGTATCCACAGCCTTGGTCACCTGCGCTTCTTTCAGCTCCCCGCTTTTTGCGATGCCCAGGGTGCTGACTGCGGCATAGCTGATCGCTTGCACCCCCCGGCCCGGCAACACCTCATGCTTGAGTTCACCTTGAGGGTCCTCATTACTGCTAAGAAATTGCTTTGGTGGTGAAGGCCGTTGAAAGAGCCGGTGGCCGGATCGGGGGGCGGGAAAAGGAGGCGGGGAGTTGCGGAGGCATGACTTGGGGTTGTGTTTCGGAGTTTCGGGTTAGCGGCAGGATTGCGGTTTCGATTGGATGGCGGGTGGCTGGACAGGTCGAATCGGCTGCGGTCGAATGGCCGCTTCCTATCGAGAAACGGATTTTGGCCTGCAACCCCGCCTATATGGTTCAAACTACTTCTTGATCACGGCCGTGGCTTCGCGCAGCAGGATTCTTGCCAGGACCCAATCCCACCAGTAACCATATGGGTTGTTATCGTGGTGATAGTTTTCAACCATGGTGCGGCTTCGGGCCAGCTCGCTGCGTGCCCCATCCGTCTGGCCGAGGCGGAAGTGAGCCATGGCCCGCACCAGGTTGACGCTGGCATTCAATGCCGCGTCGGGATCCTTGAAATCCAAGGAAGTTTCGCACATCGCCACGGCTCCCGCATCATCGTGCTGACGGTATTTCATGAGGGCCAGCGAAAATGCGCGCCAAGCGGCAAACCCCTCGTTGAATTGGGGTCCGCTTTGCTCCAGGGATGTTGCGGCCAGCTCGGCGAGTGGATCCAGCGAGCGGAGGATGTGGCTGTCCGCCGGCGTCAACAGGCTGATCTTGATGATGCGGTCGGCCCACGACGGGTTGGTGGTGGTGGCATAATGAGCGATGGCCGCACGCCGAAACCGTTCATAGCCAGCCACATCCCCGGCCTCGACCAGAGCGGCACCATAGCGCAGGCAATCCAAGGAGGTGATGTCCCATTGATTGGATTCGCCCATTTGAAACAAGACCGTGTAACGCGTGCAAGCTGGTTGCCAGCGCTCATTGACGGTATGCCAGTCGCCCAGCGTGCGATACAACGCGGCGTATTCCAGCCCGACCTCGGCAGTCGGGATGCCGTGGATCAGTTGGTCGGCGGCGGCGAATTGATCGCGGGTCAACAACAGCATGGCCTGGGTCAGCTTTTGCCGGTTCTCGCCTGCCTGACGCAAGCGCACCTGCTCGCGGAGTGCCACGCGTTCCCTGAGAAAAAGCCAGGTGGAAGTGCCCAAGCCGATCATCAGCGCGACGACCACGGCGGTGCCTGCGGCGAACACCACCCGGTTCCGGCGCAACATTTTTTGCAGGCGGTAGATCCGGCTCGGCGGGCGTGCCAGCACCGTCTCGTGGTTCAGGTAACGCTGCAAATCCGTCGCCAGGGCGTTCACCGTTTCATATCGCCGCCGCCGGTCCTTCTCCAGCGCCTTCATCACGATCCAATCCAGATCGCCGCGCAGCGACGAGACGAGTTGCCTCGACTCCGCGTGGTGCTGGGCGGCGATGGCGGCGAGCCGCGTGTTGCCCAGGGTGGTCAGCAGGGTCGATGGCGGCGGCGGCTCGGTCTCGCGCAGGGTGCGGCACATTTCAACCATCCCGGACTCTAGCAGTTTGGTGGAATCAAACGGGGTTTGTCCGGTGAGCAATTCATACAGCAACACGCCCAGGCTGTAGATGTCGCTGCGGGTGTCCACGTCCAGACCGCTGGTGTCCGCCTGCTCGGGACTCATGTAGGCGGGCGTGCCGATGAATTGCTGCACGGCGGTGAAAAGCGTGTGGTCGGCGAGCCTGCCTTCGGTGGCTTTGGCAATGCCGAAATCGATCACCTTGGGTACCGGCGTGCCATTCTCCAATGCGACCAGGATGTTGGACGGTTTGATATCGCGATGAATCACCCCCTTTTGATGCGCGTGCTGGATGGCATGGCAAATTTGGATGAAAAGCTCCAGCCGTTGCCGGGTGCCGAGATGGTTCTGGTCGCAATAGTCGGTGATTGTCACCCCCTGCACCAACTCCATCACAATGTAGGGCCGGCCGGATTCGGTGGCCCCGGCATCCAGCACATGGGCGATGTTCGGATGGGCCATCAAGGCGAGCGTCTGCCGCTCCGCCTCAAAGCGGGCGATGACCTTTTCCGTATCCATGCCCAGCCGGATGATTTTCAGCGCCACCCGGCGGCGCAGCGGACGCGCCTGTTCGGCCTCATACACCACGCCACAGCCGCCTTCACCCAGCCGCCGCAACAATTGGTACCGGCCAATGACCGTGCCACAGGCGCTCCCCGCCGTGTCGGCAGGGCCCGGCGCGTGCGGCAACGCGACGCTGGATGTTAGATGCGGGACCCCCGCGCCGTCCGTCAGATGCACCGGGCTCACCCTGAAGAATTCTTCCGCCGACGCATGCACGGCTAACAGCTTCTCGAGGCGGTTCCGCACCTCTGGATTGCCGCTGCATGCCTGGTCGAGAAATGCCGTTCGCGCCGACGGATCTGCCAGTTCGATGGCGGATCCGAACAGTTCTTTCTCGATGGGTCTGGATTGGGTCATGCAGCGGTGTGCCGTCCTTCATTTCCATAAGCGTAATGCGTGCGGGAAACCCGCCATCACGGGCCTGTCATATTTCCTCCTGAATGATTACGAAGAGACGAGTCTTGGCGTAAGCCCATTGCCGATCCACCGTGCGTTCGCTCACGTTGAGGATGGCCGCGACCTCGCCGTTGGTCAGCCCGCAGAAGAACTTCAGGGTGATCACCCGGGCGCTTTCCGGGTCTTCCTCCTCCAACCGCCCCAGACATTGATCCACCAGCAACACCTGATCCTCCGCCGTCACGCTGGCCAAATCCAGACCTTCGATCCACACCTTCACCAGCCCCCCACCGCCTTTGAGGCTCAGCTTGTGCCGCGCCCGGTCCACGAGAATCCGCCGCATCGCCAGGGCCGCCGCGCGAAAAAAATGCGCCCGGTTCTGCCACGTCCGATCACCCTCTTGCACCAGGCGCAGCCAGGCTTCATGCACCAGCGCGGTCGGCTGCAGCGTCTGCCCCTCCGCTTCCCCGGTCATGTATGCGCCGGCCTGACGCCGCAACTCATCATAGACCAGCGGCAGCAATTCCTCGGAGGCCTGGCCCTCACCACGGGCAATGCCGTCAAGAATCAGCGTTACGTCGTTCATCAGGGGTGAGGTGGATGTGTAGAGTGGTCAGGGACTCTAGCCTGGCCTCCCGCTCCGGTCAAGCCCAGTCGGCGCAGCCCAGTCGGCGCAGCCCAGTCGGCGCAGCCGGCGCAGCGAGCGCTACACCCAGGCACTCCGCAAGTGCCGCGACGAACTGCAACTCGACCTCGAGCGGAGCGAGGACCAAAAATCCGCGCTCGACAGGGCAGTGTCGCGCAAGGAGCAACTCATCGAACAACACATGGAGCGGATGGACACCACTATTAAACAGGGTGTCAGAGAAGCAGTCAGAACCCTGCTTGACGCCATCATCATCACCAACCGTCCCGTCAGTTCTCCCTGCCCTGTTGCGCCCGCCTCCGGCGCTGGCATCCTCTGCGGCGGGTGCGCAGGAGCAGGCCGGAAGCAAGTAAACCGGCGAGAGCCAGCGCATTGGCCGGCTCGGGCACGGCGGCCAGGGTCATCGACCAGGAGTTGAGTTGCATGGTGCCGCCGGTTTCCATGTCGGCGATGAAGCAATACCAAGTGCCGTTAGGGTCGGGGGTGACGAGGCTGTTCACAAGGTCGTCCAGAGTGGCAGAGGCACGCTCGTCGCCACTCACCACGGTGTCGGGGTCGGCCAAACGCCGGTCCGGCTGCCAGGTGCCGACGAGGATGCCGTCGCCCGTCAGTTCATGGAATTGGGATTGATAGGTGTGGATGTCATAGGCCGCGCGGTCGCTCAGGGTGATGTTCAAGCCACCGTCATCGTAGCCGGCGGGCAGCAGGACGCTGCGTCCCGGACGGTTGAGCAGCACCGCCATGTCGTAGCTGCCGGCGGGGGTTTGGTGTGCCAGATAGGCATACAAGTCCCCGACGTAGCCGCCATAGCCGGTGCCCTGGATGTTCAATGACAGATCCAAGGTGTAGCGGGTGTTCACGGCCAGGCCGGAAACCACGAGGGCACGCAGGATGCCGTTGGCGTCATGGTCGGGAATGGCGAGCGGCGAAACGAGGATGTCGGAGAAGGTGCTGGCGGCGGATGCTCCCGTGGCCAGGGTCAGACCCAGTGCGAGTTGTTTGATGAGGTTCATGTGAGGGGGCCGTGGGGGTTATTTTTTGAAGCGGTAGAAGCGTGGGGAGTCGGTGGCCCCGGGGTCAGTGATGACCAGGCGGCCGTCCGCCCCTGCGGTGATGGATCCCAGCGGCGTCCAGAAGGACAGGTCGCTGCTCGCCTCCGCCTGATAGAGCCGGTTCGGGATGGCGGCAAAGGTCAGCACTTTGCCAGCTCCGTGCGGGTTGTTCACGATGCCGCCAGCCAGCAGCGTCGCGGGACTGGTGGTGAAGCTGGTGCCGGGCGTGTGCAGGGTCACCCTGGCGGTCGCGGTGCTCAAGGTGCCATTGGCCAGCACATAGTCGAAATACGCCGGGGTGCTGTCCGCCAGGCCGGCGGCGGGGGTGAAGGTAATCCAGCGCCCGCTCAGGCTGACGGTGCCGCCGGACACCGCGCTGACCGTGCTGATGGACAGACTGCGGCCTAACGAATCGCTGTCATTGGCGAGCAACTGCGCCACGGCGATCTTGGTGGCACCTTGCGGCGAACGATTGTCCAAAGTGTCGTCCACCGCCGTCGGCGGCGTTGCCACGCTCGGAGTGGTCGGCGTGCCTTTGCTGATGCGGTGGTTGTAGGAATCCGCCACGTAAAGATTGCCCACGCTGTCCACCGCGATGCCCAACGGCCATGAGAAATTCGCGGCACTGCCGATGCCGTCTGCCCCGCCAATGATGCCGGCAATGCCCCCGACGGTCGTCACCACCCCGGCCGCCGTCACCTTCCGGATCGTGTTGTTATACATGTCAGCCACGAACACGTTGCACGCGCTGTCCACCGCCACGCCGGTAGGATAGTAAAACAACGCCGCGCTGCCCGTGCCGTCCACACTGCCATAAGCCCCCGCGCTGCCCGCCAGCGTCGTCACTACCCCCGCTGCCGTCACCTTTCGGATCGTGTAGTTGTACATGTCAGCCACGAACACGTTGCCCGCGCTGTCCACTGCCACGCCGGTAGGATAGTAAAACAACGCCGCGTTGCCCGTGCCATCCGCACTGCCAGGATTCCCCGCGCTGCCCGCCAGCGTCGTCACCACCCCCGCCGCCGTCACCTTCCGAATCGTATGGTTGTAGGTGTCCGCCACATACACGTTGCCCGCGCTGTCCACCGCCACGCCATAAGGATAGTTAAACCGCGCCGCGCTGCCCGTGCCATCCGCGTTCCCCGGGCCGCCCGGCAGGCCGGCGAAGTTGGTCCAGGCATAGACGGGGTCAGACTGGCCCGGCGCGGGAAGGCTGGCCGCCAGGAGCACCGCGACCAGCGTCAGGAAAGCGAGACCGGGACGCCAACGGGAAGGGAAGGGAAGGGAAGGGAAGGGAAGGGAAGGGGCGGAGGGCGCGGTCAAGAAAAGCAACGACTCCGGACAAATTGCTGTTGAGGTTGGCACACATGGGAAAGAGGGAGTGAAAACAAGCGTTCGACTGCCCTTGCCAAGTTCTTTCAGAATATTTTCTATTTTTTCAAAGAAATCATGGGGATGCGTTGCCGATGGTTGCATACCCCTGCCGGTTCCTGCCATTGATCCACGATCTTTGATCCACGCTCCCCTGCCACCGGAGGGCAGTTCGACCGCTCTGGCTACGTCCGACAGGTGGGAGCGGCTGCGGTGTTAGGTGTGCGGAATACACGGCGCGAGACGCGCCGTCCACGGCCTGCGGCGGGACGCCGCAGCCACTTCCAGGACGACGTTGGTGATTGGTTGCTTCAAACATGGTGTCGGAGAAGCAGTTAGGAGGGATCGGTCGCCGGGAGGAAGTAGGGCGGCTCCGGCCTCGGGCCGCCCACTGGTCCGCCGTTAGGCGGTGATGGAGCGCGGGGCATGGAGCGCGCATGGGCGGGCTGAAGCCCTGCCTCTATCATGTCAGATGACCCGCGACCAGAGAACCTTGAGGTAGCGGGATTCCGGATAGTTGGAGAGGGTGGGGTGGTCGGGGCCGGCCCCGGTGCGATCGAAGGTTTGCAGGCGCAGGTTGCGGCGGTGGGCGGAGGTGATGACGATGCGCTCGAACTCGCCCGCACCTAACTGGCCGGAGCAGGAACAGGTGACGAAGAGCCCCGCCGGGGCAACGAGTTGCAGCGCGAGTTTGTTGAGGTCGGCGTATTTGGCGATGCCGAGTTCGTCCTCGCGGCCATGGATGAACTTGGGCGGATCGGCGATGACGAGGTCCCAGGTGCGGCCGTTGTCGATCATCGTGCGCAGCCAGGTGAAGGCGTCGGCATGGGTGAACTTGACCTTGGCGGAGTTGAGGTTGGCATTGCGCTTGGCCATGGCCACGGCGGATTCATCGAGATCGACGGCGGTGACTTCGCAGGCCCCGCCCAACGCCGCGGCGAGCGCGAAACCACCAGTGTAACAGCAGAGGTCCAACACCTGGCGCCCGGCGGCCAGCACGCCGAATTTCCTCCGGTTGTCGCGTTGGTCGCAGAAGAAGCCGGTTTTGTGGCCTTGGCTGAAATCGACTTCGTAGCGGATCCCGTGCTCGCGGATCTTGACCGAGCGAACGTGGTCGGACACCGCGCCGCCGACGCGCGGGATGCCCTCGATGCGGGCGAGGTCGGGGTCCACGCTAACCACCAGGCGGCGGGTACCGAAGCACTCGTGCAAGAGCGGCAGCCAACCCGGCAAGCGTTGCCAGGCAGCGAGGTTGGTGAGTTCCACGGCGAGCACATCGGCGAACTTGTCGGCCACCATGCCGGGCAGAAAATCCGCGTCGCCATGGATGGCGCGATAGGCGTCGGTGTCGGCGTCGAGCTGGAGGATCTCGCGGCGCAACGCGGCGGCGCGGCGGATGGCGGCCTCGAAAAATGTTTCGTCGATGGCGTCGGGCGAGTGGCTGACGACGCGCAGGGGCATGCGGGACTTTGGGTTCCACAGGCCCCAGCCGAAGTGGGTGCCTTCCTTGCCGAGCACTTGGACGAGCGTGCCGGGGGTGGCGTCGCGCGACACCTCGCCGATCATTTTCGGCCAGATCGAGGGGTGGAAGGTTTGGTATTTGATTTGGACGCTCGGCACGGGGGGATGAAGCGCGAGCCACCGGGAGATGTCGAACCAATAGTGAGAGGTGGCGCCGGCTTGAAGCAAGACCGATCCGCAAACCGGGTTTGCCAAGTGGGCGGAAATCGGGGATGCTCTCCGTCCATGAAAATGCACCGTTTGTTAGCCGAAGCCGCTGCTGCCATTGCCAAAGCCGTTTTTCGCGAGCATCGGGTGCTTGATCATGCCTTGGCGGAGGCGTTTGAGGAAAACCCCAAGTGGGGCAAGCGCGACCGGGGCTTCATCGCGGAGACGGTGTTTGAAGTGGCACGCTGGCGGCGGGTGCTGGGGTTTCTGGTGGATAGCGAGGAAACCACCGCCTTGTGCGCCGCCCAATGGGTGCGGATGGGCCACGAAGTCCCTGCATGGTGGACCTACAAGGGCGCGACGCCCGCCGAAATGAGCGCCCGCGAGGCACAACTGGCCAGCCAGCCGCGAGCGGTGCGGGAGTCGATCCCCGATTGGCTGGATGCGGTGGGCGAGGCGGAGTTGGCGGCGACCTGGGATGCGGAACTCGCCGCCCTCAACCAGCGGGCGGCGGTGTTTCTCCGCGTCAACACGCTCCGGGCCACCCGGGCGGAGGTCATCGCCTGGCTGGCCGAATCCAACATCGCAGCCGGTGCCGTCCCGGATTTGCCAGAGGCCTTGGTGCTGGCGGCGGGAAAATCCCTGCCCAAGGCGCTGCGCCTTGATGGCCGGGTGGAAATCCAGGACGCGGGCTCGCAGATGATCGCTCCGTTGTTAGATCCGCAACCGGGCGAGCGCGTCATCGATGCCTGTTCCGGCGCGGGGGGCAAATCGCTGCATCTGGCGGCGCTGATGCACAACGAGGGCCGCGTTTTCGGCATGGATGTGGATGCGAAAAAGCTGGTGGAACTCGCACGCCGGGCGAAACGCGCGGGGGCCACTTGTGTCAAAACCAAGTCGATCACGGCGGCCACTGCGGCGGACTTTGTCGGCGTGGCGGACCGCTTGCTGATTGATGCGCCCTGCTCCGGCCTGGGCACCTTGAAGCGCCAGCCGGATCTCAAATGGCGGCTCAAGCCCGCACAACTCGAGCGGGTGCGCGGGCTCCAGGCGGAACTGCTGGACACCTACCCCGCGATGCTCAAGCCGGGCGGACGGCTGGTGTATGCCACTTGTTCGATCCTGCCCTCGGAGAACCGCGCGGCAGTGGCCAGGTTGTTAGAAAAGGGCGGCTTCAGCATGGTGGAGGAACGCCCGGTATCGCCGGCGGCGACCGGCTTTGACGGGTTCTATGCGGCGGCCCTGGTGAAGGACGGTTAGGGCCCTGGCAGGCTCAGTTCGAGGCCGGTTTGAGCATGCGTTCGGCGAGCGCCTTGAGGTCTTCCACGGGGATGGCGAAACTTTCGGCGCGATTGGCGCGGGCAATGTTCATGCCGATGCAGCGGCCGTCGAGATCCAGCAGCGGGCCGCCGACGACGGATTTCGCGCCCAGGATGTCATGCTGGAGAATGCGCGGGAAGCCGCTGCGGCGTTCGGAAAACAAGCCGCTCATTTGGTCGTTGCGGTTCATCAGGTCGGTCATCTCATTGAGTGCCATGAGGCGCACCTCGACGGTGAGTTCCGCGTCATTGCGGCGGTAGGTGACCTTGGCAGTGGTGCCCGCCTTGAGGTCTTTGAGGGCGGCGGTCACGTCTTCGCGCTTGCCCACCGGTTTGCCATCGACGGCGAGGATCACATCGCCTTTCCGGAGGCCGGCTTCCTTGGCGCCGCTCTTGTCCTGGACATCGGCGATTTCCAGTTCCTTGGCATCCAGCTTGAGGATCACGCCGAGGGCGGCGCCTCCGGCGGTGGGGATTTCGCGGATTTTGGCGCTGACGATGCCGGCGAGGACGCGGCGGTGGGTGCGGGTGCTGGCGCCGTTGGCCACCACCCAAGTGCCTTGTGGCACGGCGCTGGTGGGGGCAAAGTTCACCGGGGTCAGGCCGCTGGCCTCGATTTTCACGTGTGCGACGTCCCAGCGCGGATCCACCGTGATGAGCTTGACCTCGGCGTAGTGTGTGGCATCCACCGCGACGGTGGGATGCTTGATGTCTTGAAACTCGCTGGCTTTGGTCAGGATGTCTCCGTCGGGGGAAATCACCACGCCATAAGCGGCCTCGCTGCGGCCATCATAAATGACCGCACTGGATTTCTGGATGATCTGGCGCTGGGCGTCAAAGGCCGCCAGCACGGTGGGACCCGTGGTGCGATAGGCGGTTTCCAAGGTTTGATCGCCCAGGGTGCGGGCGATCAGCGCGAGGACGAGGGCGGGGAGGAGGAGTTTAGCGGACACCGAGTTTGAGTTTGAAGGTTAGAGGTTTTTCAGCGCGGAGGGCTTCGATTTCGAGCGGGTCGCCCGGGGCCATTTCCTTGAGCAGCCCTTTGAATTGTTCGCGGGTTTTCAGGTCGGTGCCATTGAGCTTGAGCAGCACATCGCCCACCTTGAAGTCCGCTTTTTCAGCGGCGCTGTCCTTGCCCACTTTGGTCACGGTCAGGCCACCTTCGGGACGTTCACTGGTGGCCAGGCCGAGCAGGCCCTTGCCTTTCTCGGGTTTTTTGACAAACGGGCCTTCGCCGATGAACTCGGATTGGGTCAGGCCCTCCCAGTTTTTGAGAAACACGCTCACGGGGACGTGCATGTTCATGAGCAGATTGGTCCCGACCCGCGAGTGGATGCCGATCAACTGGCCTTGCAGATTGAACAGCGGACCGCCGGAGTCCCCGCCGATGAGGGTGCAGTCGGATTGAAACGTGCTTTCCTTGATGCCAATCAGCCGTCCCAACCGCACGACGGAGCCGCGCTCCTTGTCGAAGCCGCCGGAATGCCCGAGCGAGAAAACCCAGTCGCCGAGGCGGGTGGACTCATCGCGTTCCATCTCGACGCAGGGGAATTTCTCCTTGTCGGTGATTTTGACCATGGCGGCATCGGCATCCGCGACGACGCCGAGGGATACCGCCTTGAACTTGCGCCCGTCCTCGAGCACCACGGTTAGATCCTTGCCCACGCCGCCGGAAACATGCGAGGCGGTGAGGACGATGCCATCTTCGGAGACCAGCACGCCGCTGCCGCTGCCTTGGCCCAACTCGATGCACACGGTGGCATTGCGGGCCGTGGCCAGCACCTGGGTTAGGGCGGTCTGGATGGTTTCCAGATCCTTGCGGTTTTCGGGGGCTTTCTTGTCATTCACATAGGGTCGTGCCGATGCGGCGGAGGCACTCCATGCCAAGAGGGTCGTCAACAAGCAGGTGAGCAGGTGTTTCATCACAGGGGAAGAGCGGCACCCTAGCCTGATCCCGTCTTTCGCGCAACCCCGGACCTTGGGGATTTGCCTGGCGGGGTGCATGACAAAAAAGTCAGAACGATCCCGTGATGCCGGAACCTGGCGGGCGGGCGTCTCAAGGAGCGGCGGACTGCCGATCCGCCGTTGCCCATGTTGAACCAATGAGTGGAGGAAATCCGCTGGCCATTGCCCGCTCATGGTCGAGGGCGCTTCGGTAAGCGCCCCTCCGTGACATTTTTGTCATGCACCCTGCCTGGCGGCGGCTCAGACCCGGCGCAGCCTGTCCGCCAGCCGGTCGCGCTGGGCGGCCGGTGGCAAGGCGGCACTGGAAAAAGCGATCACCGCACCCACGCCCGCGGCGTGGTCACCGCCGAGGCGGGGTTCCACCGCGAACTCAGGAAACCGGTACTTGGCCCGCCAGCGCAGCCATCCCCCGAGGCCCAGAGCTGCCGCGATGGCACCCGCCAGCGCCATGCCGGGAAGGGCGAGCGCTGCGGCGATGGGGCGCACGGTTGCCCATTTTGCGGCAAGCTGCGAGGGCGGTTTCACCAGTTTGGGTTTCCGGGTCAGGGCGGGTGGCTGGTCCTCCGGGGTCGCCTCGCTGCCGGGCGGGTGTTCCATCCAATAGATGCGGATCGCCATTTGGACGGTGAAGGCTTCCAACTGTTCCTGCGGGTTGATTTTTTCCGAGGCCAGCATGACCGCGCTTTGCAGCGCCCGCCGTTGCTCCACCGCCGGCACCGCATCCGTCAGGGCCGGGCTCAAATGCAGCACCGCTTGTTGGGGCGCGTCCAAATAGTAATAAACCAGCACCGCCGGACGACCGTCCGTGAAAAGCCGCTCGCTCACTTCCTCCTCGCGCACTTCCCCCGGAATCGCCTGGTCCTTGTTGAACACATAGATGAAAAGATCGATGGTGGAATCATCCGCATGCCGTTTCAGAAAGGCCAGCCGCTCGCGGGTCGTCCGCCGGTCCAGCAAGCCCTGGGGGTCGATCAAATAGGCTTCCGGGCGAGCCCCAAAGTAGGCCGCCAGAAATTTTCCGGGAACCTCCGCCGGAGGGGATTGATCCGTGGCAAGTTCCTCCAGCGTGGGCTTTTCAAGATCCGGCGGCAGGGGCTCGGGCGGCGCGTCCGGGCCGGGGCATTCTGTTAGAAGCGACATCCCTGGCAGCCAGCCGGATTTTTCCAGGTCCTGGTGTTCCGGTTCATTCCAGGCCGGCAGCGGGATCTCGTTCTGAGCCTGCAGCAAGGCGCATGGCAGCAAGGTCGCGAGCAACACCCGGAACCGCGGTTTCATCGTGGCACCTCCCATGGGTTGGGGCTTTGCGCCTCGGCCGCCAGGGACTGGCCGCCACGCAGCGGACGGGCCGAGGCCCCCATGCGGACTGGTGGCAGCACCTTGCGGGCAAAGCTCTCCGGCTTGCGCCGGGCTTGCCGGCTGCGCTTGCGCAACACCCAACTCAGTTGCTCCAGCGCCTTGATCATGCCATCCGCGTAACGGCCTTCCAGCCAGTGGGAGTGAGCCCGCGCAAGGCAGTCGAACGTATCCGCCTCCTCCAGAAAGGGATCCAGCAAATAGCCGAATGTCACGCCCGCCACCTTGGCTTGCGCATCGATCGCGAACAAAATGCCCGCCGCGTTCGGCTTTTCAAGCGGCACCTCCTCGAAGACCGCCCGATTCAGCAGCCAAAAGCCAAACTGCCGCAACTCCGACACATCCTGAAAAGCGCCGGTGTAAATGGCGACGAACAACTGGGGAAAGCGCCGGCTGAATTGATCCATTGCCGCTGCCACCCGCTTGTGCTCGGCCCGCCGCAGCAAGCCCGCCGTGTCCGCCAGGCAGCGCATCCTCACCTCTCCTTCCCCAAAGCCCGCATCCGCAAGCGTGAACCCACAATGCGGACAGGCGGCCGCCGCACGGTGGATCGGTTGCACACAACGAGGACATTTCATTTCAAGGAGGGCACCGCCACCCTGCCGAATGGAACCTGCTTCGTCAAAACGAAAATTCAGGAAACGTGAATTTATTCCCGGGCCGGGCGGCAATTCCGCTGTGTGGGTGGGATTTTCATCTTCTGCGCTTGCTTCTTGCGTCTGGCTTGCTGATGCTCCGGCCATGCGCGTGATGGCACTTACAGGCGGGATAGCTTCAGGAAAATCAACGGTTTGCCGCTTGCTTCGCGAGTGTCTGCCCTCAGTCGTGATCTTCGACTCGGATTTGGCGGTCCGGAAGATGTTGGAAAACGATGCGGAAATCACCGCCGTCGTGGCCGAGTCCTTTGGCCCCATGGCGCTGGACTCCCAGGGCCGGGTGGATCGCCACTTCCTGCGGGGGCGCGTGTTTGCCGATGATGCGGCCCGCCTGCAACTCGAAATCGTCATTCATCCCCGGGTGTTGCAAGAATGTCTTGCGGCACGCCACCAGGCCGCACAGAGTGGCGCGACGCTTTTTCTCGCTGACATTCCGCTTTTCTTTGAAAGGGGGCTGGATTTCGGCCAGGAGCAGGTGCTGGTCGTCGCCTCCTCCCGGGCCACCCAGATCCAGCGGCTCAAGGCACGCAGCGGGTTCGATGAATCCATGATCGAATCCATTCTCGCGGTGCAACTGCCGACCGATGAGAAGATCCGCCGTGCGGATGTGGTGTTTTGGAACGAGGGTCCGCCCGCCGTGCTCAAAGCCCAGATCCGCCGTTTTTCCCAATCCCACCTCATGACCCTCAACACCGCCCCCGAAGCTGCGGAAACCAGCACCCCTAACGTCGTTGTCGTCGTCGATCATCCGCCGGTGCCGGTATCCGTGGATATCAACCAGTTCCGGCTCAAGTCGCTGGCCGAGCTGCAGTCGATCGCGGAAAACATTCCCGCCCGCATCCCCGGCGGCCTCGCCAAGAGCCAACTGATTTACGAATTGCTTTGCTACTACGCCCGCGAAGGCACCTGGCTCGTTGGCGAGGGCATCCTCGAGTTGTCCAAGGACAACTTTGCCATCCTCCGCGATCCGAGCCGCAGCTTCCGCCCCGGTCAGGACGACATCTATGTGACCGGTGGGCTGGTCCGTGACCACAGCTTGCGCAACGGGCAGCACCTCAAAGTCCGCGCCCGGGCCCCGCGCGAACGCGACAAGTATCTGGTGGCCACGGAAATCGTCGAGGTTGAGGGCATTCCGGCTGCCGAGTACCAAGCGCCGCAGGAGTTCGACAGTCTCACCCCGCTCTTTCCGAATGAACGGATTCATCTCGAAGGCGAAGGCGCGGATTTTCTGGGCGTCCGCGCGATCGATCTCATCGCCCCGCTCGGCAAGGGCCAGCGTGGCATCATCGTCGCCCCGCCGCGGGGCGGGAAAACCATTCTGCTCAAGCAAATCGCCCGCTCCATCCGCCTCAACCACCCGGCTGCGGAGTTGATCATCCTGTTGCTGGATGAACGCCCCGAGGAGGTCACCGACTTCGAGGAAACCGTCGGCACGCCAGTGTTTTCCTCCACCTTTGACGAGGCGCCGCGACGCCATGCGCAGGTTGCGGACATCGTCATCGAGCGGGCCAAGCGGCTCGTTGAGCGCGGCAAGGATGTGATCCTCCTGCTGGACAGCCTCACCCGGCTCGCCCGCGGTCACAACTCGGCGATGCAGGGGGGGCCGATCGGCTCCGGCGGCGTCAGTCCCGTGGCCCTCCAGAAATCCCGCAAGTTTTTCGCCACCGCCCGCAACGTGGAGGAAGGGGGCTCGCTCACGGTGCTCGCTACCGCGCTGATTGAAACCGAAAGCCGCATGGACGACGTGGTTTTCGAGGAGTTCAAAGGCACCGGCAACATGGAAGTCCGCCTCGACCGCGAACTCGCCGAGCGCCGCGTGTTCCCTGCCATTCACATCCCCCAATCCGGCACCCGCAACGATGACCGGCTCTATCATCCCGACGAATTCCTCAGAGTGGTGGACATCCGCAAGCAACTCGCCCAGTTGCCGATCGGCGATGCCATCTCCACGCTGCTAACCAATCTGCGGGCCACCAAGACCAACGCCGAACTGCTGCTGCGCGGGCTTCGTTAGCAATCTCCGCATGATGAGATCACCTTCTGGGGTCGCGGTTGGGGCGGGGACCCCTCGTGGCTGCGGATGCGCTCGTTCCCCGCCGCTCCTTGAGACGCCCGCCCGCCAGTTTGCGGCATCACGGGATCGTGCTGGCTTTTTTGTCATGCACCCGGCGATGGCGGCCGCCGCCGCTTGCGCTTGACCGGGTTGCATGGTACGGGTAGAAACGTCCGGTAGCCTGGCCTGCGGCAGGCACCACCAGCCACCAGCCACCAGCCACCAGCCACCACCAGCCACCACCAGCCACCACCAGCCACCAAGACCTCCCATGCTGCTTCACTTTTTCAAAATGAACGGTTCCGGCAATGATTTCATTGTTGTCGATAATCGCGATCGCTCGCTCTCCGCCGCCCTGGATGCGGATACCATTGCCGCGCTGTGTGACCGCCACCGCGGCATCGGCGCGGATGGCTTGTTGGCCGTCGAAGCGGCCCGCAAGGGTGCGGATTTCCGCTTCCGCTATTACAATGCGGACGGCGGCGAGGCGGAGATGTGCGGCAATGGGGCCCGCTGCTTTGGCCGCTTCACCGCCCACCTTGGGAAGCAGCCGCGCCAGCGCGTCACCTTCGAGACCATGGCTGGCACGCTGGCCGCCGAGATGATTGATGACAACGTCCGCATCGCCATGTCCGAACCGAAGGACCTCAAACTCAACACCGCGGCCCGAGCCCCCGGCCTGGAGGTGCCTCTGCATTTCCTCAACACCGGCGTGCCGCACGTCGTCGCCTTTCTGGCCAGCCCGGAGGTGTTGGATGATTTCGATGTGTTCACGCACGGTGGCGCCATCCGCAACCATGAGGCCTTCGCCCCTGCCGGCACCAACGCCAATTTTGCCGCAGTGCTGGCCCCGGGCCACCTCGCCATCCGCACCTTCGAGCGCGGCGTCGAGGACGAAACCCTCGCCTGCGGCACCGGCATGGTCGCCGCCGCGCTGGTGCATCACCTCCTGACCGGCACGCCCAGCCCGATCCAGGTGGACGTCGAGGGCGGCGACACCCTGGCAATCGGGTTTGAGAAATGTGGCGAGCAGGCCTTCAAAAACGTCACGCTGACCGGGCCGGCGGATTTTGTGTTCGAGGGCGAGATCGACATCTGAAAGGTGGCTTGAAAAATTCGGCTTGGATGACGTGCGCGGATGGTTCATGCTCCGCCCGCCATGCAATTTTCAGGCACCTACACCGCCCTAATCACGCCGTTTCGCGCCGGCGAGCTGGATGTTCCCGCGTTTCAAGCCCTGATTGAGCGCCAGATTGCCGGTGGCGTGGACGGCCTCGTCGCGGTCGGCACCACCGGGGAATCCCCCACGCTCGATACGGCAGAACACCTTGAAGTGCTCCGGCTGGCCGTCGAGTTTGCCGCCGGCCGCTGCCAGGTGGTCGCCGGCACCGGCTCCAACGCCACCGCCGAGGCGATCGAACTCACCGTGACTGCGGAGGCCCTCGGGGCCACTGCTTCACTGCAGGTTTGTCCCTACTACAACAAGCCCTCGCAAGAAGGTCTCTATTTGCATTTCAAGGCCATTGCGGAGGCCACCGGCTTGCCGCTCATGCTGTACAGTGTGCCGGGCCGCTCGGTCATTGAAATCGCCCCGGAAACCGTGGCCAGACTCGCCGCGGATTTTCCTAACATCATCGCCATCAAGGAAGCTGGCGGCTCGGTGGATCGCATCAACCAACTGCTGCAGGTGGTGCCCGAGGAGTTCAGCATTCTGTGCGGCGACGATCCGCTCACGCTGCCTTTCATTGCGTGTGGGGCCACCGGGTTGGTGTCGGTGGCCTCCAATCTGATTCCGGATGTGATTGCCCGGCTGGTGCGGGCATGTCTCAATGGTTCGTTTGATGAGGCGCTCGCCATTCAAAAGCATTACTACCCGCTCATGCGTGGCCTGATGTCGCTCGATGTCAATCCGGTGCCGATCAAATCCGCCGTGGCCATGCAGGGCCATTGCACCGCCGAATTCCGCCTGCCGCTTGCGCCGCTGTCCCCGGCCAACACCGAGCGTCTGACCATGCTCCTCGAATCCTACAACCTGTTGCCCTGATGACCGATAACCGATAACCGATAACCGATAACTGGTAACTGGTAACTGATAACTGATAACTGATAACTGATAACTGATAACTGATTTTCCCCCGCCATGTCAAAACTCTACATCCCCGGACCCATCAATGTTTCCAAGGCAACCTTTGCCGCCATGAGCCAGCCGATGATCGGCCATCGTGGCAGCGAGTTTGAAGCGTTGTACGCGTCCGTCCAACCCGGCCTGCAACAACTCGCCGGCACCACCCGCCCGGCCTATCTATCCACTTCCTCCGCCTGGGGGGTGATGGAGGCCTCGCTGCGCAACCTGTGCGCCAAGAAAGTCCTCACCCTTTGTTGCGGCGCGTTTTCTGACAAATGGTTCGAGGTCGCCGGAAAAATGGGCATCGCTGCGGATAAGATCCAAGTCGAGTGGGGCGAGGCGATCTCGCCGGAAGCGGTTCGCGCCAAGCTGGAGGAGGGTGGGTTTGATCTGGTGACGCTCATCCACAACGAGACCTCGACCGGGGTGATGAACGATCTGGCTGGCATTGCCAAGGTGGTCAAAGCCTTTCCCGGCGTGATCTTCGTGGTGGATTCCGTGTCCTCGTTTTCCGCCGTGCCCATTGCGATGGATGCGCTCGGCATCGATGTCCTGCTGGCCGGAGTGCAGAAGGCGCTGGCCTTGCCACCGGGCCTGACGGTGTTTTTCTGCTCCGGAGCCGCGCTGGAGCGTGCCAAGAGCCTGCCGCACCGGGGCTACTATTTTGATTTCGGCGAGTTTGCCAAGAACGCGGAGAAAAACAACACTCCCTCCACGCCGGCCATCTCCCTCATCTTCGGTCTCCAACACATCCTCGGCACCATCGCCGAGGAAGGCTTGGAACAACGTTATGCACGCCATGCCGCGAACAACGCCCTCATCCACACCTGGGGCGCACGCCACGGGTTCCCTAACTTCGCAGCCGCCGGCCATGAGTCCGTCTCGCTCACCTGCTTCAGGAAACCGGAGGCTTTCGATCAGGCCGCCTTCATCAAGAACCTCAGGGCTCGGCACGGCTACATCATCAACGGCGGCTACGGCAAAATCAAAGGCCTCACCTTCCGCATCTCCAACATGGGCAACGAAACCGCCGCCACCATGCAGGAACTCATCAACGCCATGGATGAGGTGCTGGGGTCATAACTTGAGTGGTTGACCAGCTTCGGAAAAGTGGGCCAATCCCACCATGGTCGTCACCTTGGAAGCCAAACGCCGTCTCACGGTTCCCACCAGTCTCGCCCCAATCTCCTCGGGACACCATCGAAGCATGGTTCAATGCCGCGGAGGATGTGATCGTTTGAGGGAATTGCCGGCTCTCTGAGGTGGGCAGTGTACTGGCGGCTTCAGTTGATTTCCTGTTTCCATTCAGTTCCCTTCACCTCAACCTTGCCCCCCGATGCGCCGTACCGCAAGCGTCCAAACCCGTTTCCAGGCCCTGGAGATTTGGAAATCCGATACCACCACCGAGTTCCGCGTGGCCGGGGCAATCCATGCCTCCCACCACCAGCGGCGCTTCCTAACAGGATTGGCATGGGACCTCATCGTTGCCGCCGCCCTGCTCCGCGCCGAGGGTCCGCCGCGCTCGGTCCTGATGCTGGGCTTGGCCGGCGGCACCTCCTGCCGTGTGCTGCGCCACCTGCTGCCGGAGTGCCGGCTCACCGCCATCGACATCGATACCGAACTCATCGCCCTCGCCCGCGAACACATGAACCTTGATGCGCTCCATATCGAAACCATCATCACCGACGCCTATCCGTGGCTGGCAAACAACCGGCGCACCTTCGACGTCGTGTTTGATGACATCTATCTGGCAGGCCAGACCGACGTCTTCCGCTCGCGGGCCTGGGATCCGGCACTGCTCGGGCATCTGCGCCGCGCCGTGGCACCCGGCGGCTTGCTCGCCGTCAACCTCGTCACCGGTGCCGGCCACCGCAGCATGCAATCCCACACCCGCAACATTTTGCGGGAGGCCTTCCCCATCGTGCGCAGTCTCAAGACCGCCGAGTGCATGAATGAGATTCTCGCCGCCGGCGAGTCCGTGGCGACCCGCACGCGACTCGAGGCCTATGCCGGGGCGTTTCGCGAGTGGCGCGACCAGATGTTTTGGGACCGCATCGAAGTCAGGAAGCTAACCTAGTCCGCACCAGCCATGCCAGCCGCCGCCGATCCCGTGGTCCGGGAACTCTATCAGAACCACCGCTATCCGGCCATGAGCCATCCGCTCGCGGACCCCGCCGTGACCGCCGTCGCCGCAAGGCTCGGCGGGCTAACAACCGCGCCTCCGCAGCAGGCCCGCATCCTTGAGATTGGCTGCGCCTCGGGTCACAACCTGTTGCCGCTCGCCAGACGCTGGCCGGCGAGCCGGTGCCTCGGCCTCGACCTAACGGAAAATGCCATCGCGGACGCGCGGCAGCTTGCGGTGGCAGCGGGCATTGGCAATGTCACGTTTCACGCCGCCGATCTCCGGGACTTTGATCCGGGCGGCGAACCCTTTGATTTCATCATCGCCCACGGGTTTTTCTCCTGGGTTCCGGATGAGGCGAAACTGGCATTGTTCGAGTTCTGCCGACACCATTTGGCACCCTCCGGGATTGCCACCATCAGCTTCAATCTGGCGGCAGGCTGGGTGCCGCGCCTGCCGGTGGTCGCCATGGTGCGCGTGCTGCAGGAATGCGCCGGCGGAGATCTGTTAGCCACGCTTGAGCTGTTGCGCGAGGCCACCGATCCCGCCACCCCACACGGCGCGAACGTCCGTTCGATCATCGATGACATGCTGGCCAAGGGGCCGGACATTCTGGCCTTCGACGACTTCGGGCCGGTCAACGATCCGTGGCCGTTTGATCGCTTTGTGATCACCGCCGCCACGGCCGGCCTGCGCTGGCTGGGCGAATCCGATCCGGCGGAAAACCTCCCCTCAGCGCTTGGCGACGCGTCGCGTGCGGCCTTGGGACCGCTGGCCGCAAGCCCGCTGCAGGCCCAACTCGCCGCCGATTTTGTCGTCGGCCGGACCTTCCGCTCAGGCGTGTTGTGCCGGGATGATGCGCCCACGCAGCCCGGCCTGACCAGCGACACGGTCGTTGACTTCTCCGTGCGCCAGGGTGCGGTGACGCCCACCAGCGCCGATCCGCTGGTCCGGGCCTTGTATCAGGCGCTCGCTGCCGTTGCCCCGGCCTGCGTGCCCATGCCGGAAATCCTTGCCGCCCTGCCGGAGGCCAACCCGGCCGCACTGGCCCGGCTGGTTTTCGATGGCATCACGCGCGGCTTCATCCGGCCACGGATCGAGCCGCTGCGCTTCGACCCGCAGCCGCCTGCGTGCCCGGCCCTCAATGCCTTCCTGCTGGCCTGTGCCAGTCGGCGCTTGCCACTGGTTGATGTTTGGCACCAGCCATGCGGTTTTCCGGCGGCCCACTATCAAGTCCTCGCCGCCATGGACGGCAGCCGCACCCACGCCGAACTTGCCGCGCTGGCAAGCAGCCGCTGTCCCGAGCTGGCCTTCGAGCCATGGCTCCGGCATCTGGCGGGACGCGGCATGTTCATGCCAGACTGAGAAAATCCATCAATTCAACAGTCATTCCCGCAGTCTGAGCTTGCCAATTTCGGATTTCGGGTTCAGGCGCATCTTTCCCGCTTGCCAGCCCCGGAAAAGTTGTCATCCTTGCGCTGTTCACATGATTACCCGTCTGTTTTCGGCAGCCCTGCGCGGAGTGGAGGCCCAAGAGGTGGAGGTCGAGGTCAACGCCCACGGTGCTGACAAGCCGATCATTGTGATCGTGGGCCTGCCGGACGCGGCGGTCCGCGAGTCGTCGCAGCGGGTGATCTCCGCCATCGGAGCCTCGGCCCTCAGCCTTGATGATGGCATCAAGATCGTCAACCTCGCCCCGGCGGATTTGAAAAAAGAAGGCCCCTCGTTTGATTTGCCCATCGCCCTGGCCATGGTCGCCGCCAGCGGTACCAAGGTGCTGCCGGTGGACGATTGCTGCGTGGTCGGCGAACTCGGCCTCGATGGGGCGGTGCGCCCGGTGAAGGGGGTGCTCGCGATTGCCCTCGAAGCAAAACGCTGCGGCCGCACCCGCTTGCTGGTCCCGGATGAAAACGCGCCGGAAGCGGCCGTGGTCGAGGGCATCCGGGTGTTCCCGATCCGCAATCTCCGTGAGGCCTGGGACTTTCTCAACGGCAAGCAGGTCATTCCGCCCTTCAATCTGGATCGCCGGGCGTTTTTCAATGCCCACCGGTCCTATGAGGTCGATTTCGACGAAGTCAAAGGCCAGCACCACGTCAAACGCGCCCTCGAAGTCGCGGCCGCCGGCAACCACAACCTGCTCATGGTCGGTCCACCCGGCACCGGCAAATCGATGCTCGCCAAACGCATCCCCACCATCATGCCGGACATGACCGAGGAGGATGCGATTGAAACGACCAAGATCCATTCGATCACCGGCCTGTTGGATCCGAAGCGGGCGTTTCTAACCACCCGGCCGTTCCGCGCGCCGCATCACACCATTTCCGATGCCGGCCTGCTCGGCGGCGGCACCAATCCGGGGCCGGGCGAAGTCTCGCTCGCGCACAACGGCGTGCTCTTCCTGGATGAATTGCCCGAGTTCCGGCGGCAAACCCTGGAGGTGATGCGCCAACCGATGGAGGACGGTTATGTGACGATTTCCCGTGCCGCGGGCTCGCTGACGTTTCCCTCGCGCTTCATGTTAGTCGCCGCCATGAACCCGTGCCCCTGCGGTTACTATGGCGATCCGAAACGGGCCTGCCGCTGCTCGTCCCGCCAGATCGAAAACTACCGGCAGCGGATTTCCGGACCATTGTTAGACAGGATCGACCTGCATGTGGAGGTGCCCTTGGTGGATTTCCGCGAACTCGCCTCCAACACCCCGCTTGGGGAATCGTCCGGGGCAGTCCGCCAGCGGGTGGTCGCCGCACGCCAGATCCAGCTCGAACGCTTCCGCAAGTCCGGCCATTCCACCAACTCCGCGATGACTTCGCGCCAGGTCCGCCAGCATTGCCAGCTCGACGCGGAAAGCACCGGCTACCTCGGGCAGGCGATGGAGGAAATGCACTTCTCCGCCCGCGCCCACGACCGCATCCACAAGGTCGCCCGCACCCTGGCCGATCTGGCAGGTGCCCCGGCCATCCGTCCGCAGGACATTCTGGAAGCCATCCAATACCGCGCGCTGGACCGCAAGTTGTTTGTATAGGGAGAACCAGTGATGAACCAGAATGAGAATGATGGGAAGAATGAGAATGATGGGATAAATGCCTCCCATGCCTCCCATGCCTCCCATCCTTCCCATGCTCCCGAGCGACTTCTGCCGCCACGCGGCAACTACAAAACCCTGCTCTCCTTCCAGAAAGCTGAAGTGGTCTATGACCTGACCTTCCGTTTCGCGCACAAGTTCCTGCTCAGGGGTGATCGCACCATCGACCAGATGATCCAGTCCGCGCGGTCGGGCAAAAAGAACATCCTTGAAGGCAGCAAGGCCGGGCGGACTTCGAAAGAGACCGAACTCAAGCTGACGAACGTCGCTCGCGCCAGCCTGGAGGAATTACTCGATGACTACGAGGATTTCCTGCGTGCCCGCGACCTGCCGAAGTGGGACAAGGAATCCACTCAAGCACGCTACGTACGCCGCCTCGGTCGAACCACGCCCCACACCTTCGAACTCTATCGCGAATTCGTGGAGACCCGCCCCCCGGAGGTCGTCGCCAACATCGCCATCTGTCTCATCCATCAGACCAATTTTCTCATCGACCAGCAGCTACGCCGTCTCGAAAAGGACTTTATCGAGCAGGGCGGCCTGCGCGAGCGCATGACCCGCTTGCGACTCGCCCACCGAAACAAACCGCCCCGGGAATGATCCGCATGCCTCCCATCATTTCTATCGTTCCCATCCTCCTCGCCATGAAAATCATCCCCGCCATTTTTGAGGAACGCGAAATCCGCCGACTCTACGATGAGAAAACCGAAACCTGGTTCTGCTCGGTCGTGGACATTGCCCAGGTTCTCACTCGGCAACCGGATTAGTTACTACTCAGGTATGGCAGAATCATTTATGGCAGAATCATTTCAGAATTGGAAAAAGTCATTGGATCAACCCCTGTCTGTGCGCATCCGCACGCAGACAGGCCGACCAGTGATGAATCCCCCTCAAGACTCTTGAAAAGCCATCAATGATTCTGCCATGAATTCTTTGGAACCTGAGTAGTAAACCGGATTACAAGGCCGCCCGGAACTACTGGAAGGTTCTGAAAAACCGTCTCGCCAAGGAAAGAAGTCAGTGGGTTACAAATTGTAACCCACTGAAATTGCCCGCCGACGACGGTAAATGCTACCTCACCGATGTCGCCAACGCCGAAACCCTGCTGCGGCTCGTCCAGAGCGTTCCAAGTCCCAGGGCCGAGCCGATCAAACTCTGGCTCGCCAAGGTCGGCTACGAGCGCATGCAGGAGATGTCCGACCCCGCGCTTGCCCTTGAACGCGCCCGCACCACCTGGCAGCAACACGGACGCAGCGAAAAATGAATCCAACAACGCATGACGGGGCAGGAATTGTGCTTTTGTCATCGGTCACTGTTTATTATTCCGCCGATCTTTCCGATCTTCCGGCGGCGACACCACGGTCACCGGCGGCACGTTGGTTCTGAAATCAGCCCGCTTGGCGGTTGCCTCCGCAGTCAGAATCACCAGCGGCAGCACCATGAACCTCGACTTCACCGGCACCGATGTCGTAGGTGCCTTATATCTCGGCGGAACCCAACAAGCCAACGGCCTCTATGATTCCTCCAACCCCGGCGGCCTCATCACCGGCACCGGCAGGATCCAGGTCGGACCCTTTGTGAGCAATGCCGCCTGGGCCGCCGCCAACGCGCCCGGCCAAGGCACAGCGCTAGACCATGACCGCGACGGCGTGGCAAACGGCGTGGAATACTTCATGGGCAAATCCGGCAACGACTTCATCGCCAATCCCGGCATCGCGGCCGACGGCACCGTCACCTGGCCGAATAGTCCGGCCTTCAGCGGCAGCTACGCGGTGCAGACTTCGGCGGATCTGGTGGAGTGGACCGATGTGACCGAGGATGTAACTCAAGTCACCAACAACTCAGACTCGATTGTGTGGACGCGGCCCGTCGGCCCGGAGCGCCGATTCGTCCGCTTGCTTGTGACGCCGAATTGGTCTAAGCAGGCTCGTTGCGGCGGGACGCCACAGCCACGGCCTGCCGCGAGACGCGTCAGCCACGATAGCTGCCCATGGTGCGGGTCTCGTGCCAGCCAGCGATCCATTCCGAATGAGTTTCTGCGCACGGTTGTGGTTCAAATTTCTAACGGCTCGAGATCCGTTGGGGTGCGGATTCAAACTGCATATTGCCGTAACGTTTGGTGTAGGCGGGATCACCGGAGGAGGTGACGAGGAAGTTGCGGCCCTTCGGGTAGTAACTGCGGAAGAGTTTGAGGGCGGCGCTATCGAACGCGCCCGGCTGCCTCTTGCACTCGATCACGTCCACCTGGTCGCGGCGGTGGGTGAGAATGAAATCCACCTCGTGCCCCGCCTTGTCGCGCCAGTAGCAGGCAGGCGTTTCCGGGAATTGGGCTTGGATATGTTCCAGCACCAGATGCTCCCAGAGCGTGCCGCAATCGTCCGGGCGCAGCGGATCCCAGCCGCGGGCAAAACTCACGAAGCCGGTGTCGAAGGCATGAACCTTGGGTTGTCTAACAATCTCGTTGTGGCCGCCGCCATGGAACGGATGAGATGCACCACCGTGACGGCAGGGGTGATTTCCAGCGCGTGCAGATGCCTTGCCACGGTCGGCCGGGTGATACCTAGTGCCGAAGCGGCTCTTGTCACCTCAAACTGCCCGCCGCTCTGCCGTAGCATGAACTCCAACAGCGCGTTGAAACGATTCATGTCCCGGAAGCCGAACAGGCGCTGGATATCGCGGGCAAAAAACGAGTCCATCCACTCACGGTAGAAGGCGGGCTGTTTCGCTGCGGCTAAGGCCCCGTAAAGAAATAGACCTTACAAAATCTGCATGTTAGCATGGAATCAATTTGGTAAAATCATGATAGGGTAAAATCATGAAGAACTGGAATTGTGCTCCCGTTATCGGGAATTATGATCTTTTCTTCCATCATTTTACCCTCCATCATTTTACCCCTCCATCATTTTACCTAATTTCCGAATGATCAAACTTCTAACGCCATGTATATTTATTTACGGCTCCTAACAGTGCGGGCGGCAGGCCGCCGTGAAACAGGCGTTGTGGTAGTGAGTTATGGCATCTTTCACGCTCTTTTCGCTTGCCAGTGGGGGCCGAAATGCGCAAATTGTTTACTGTTCATCTGATTCCCCAACTTTCTTCAGCAGCCCTGCGGGGCGTGGAGGCCCAGGAGGTGGAGGTCGAAGTCAACGCCCATGGTGCTGACAAGCCGATGATCGTGATTGTCGGCTTGCCGGATGCCGCGGTGCGCGAATCGTCGCAGCGGGTGACCTCGGCCATCGGCGCCTCCGCGCTCAAGCTTGGGGATGGCATCAAGATCGTCAACCTCGCGCCGGCGGATTTGAAAAAAGAGGGACCCTCGTTCGATCTGCCCATCGCCCTGGCGATGATCGCCGCCAGCGGCACCTAAGTGCTGCCGGTGGATGATTGCTGCGTGGTGGGCGAACTCGGGCTCGATGGGGCGGTGCGCCCGGTCAAGGACGTGCTCTCGATCGCCCTCGAAGCGAAACGCCGCGGCCGCACCCGCTTGTTAGTTCCGGATGGGAACGCGGCGGAAGCGGCGGTGGTGGATGGCATCCGGGTGTTTCCGATCCGCAATTTGCGGGAGGCCTGGGAATTTCTAACCGACAAGAAGACAACACCACGCCAAACGCGTGCTCGAGGTGGCCGCGGCGGGAAATCATAATCTGCTCATGGTCGGAGAATAACACCCGTGACAAAACCGAAGCCTGAACCGACCAAGAGGGTTCCGTCCGAAGGCCCCAAGCCGGGTGGCCCTTAGCGTTCACTGCTCGAGAGTTTGCGACGGGGATTGACCGAACAGCCGCTTGTATTCCACCGCAAACCTCCCCAGTTGCCAAAATCCGCTTGAAAGGGCGACTTCCTTGACACTGTGCTCGCGGCTGTTAGAACGCTGCAAGGCGTGGTGGACCTGGCGCATTCGCCGGAGTTGGAGATATCGCAACGGACTCACCCCGAGTATCGATTGGAATACATCCCGCAGCGTTCTTTCCGGAACCCCGGTCGCAGCGCACAGTTCGGCAAGATACACCGGGGAATCGGCCTTCTCATGGAGAAACGCACGGGCCCTACTGAACGTCTTCATGCGGTCGATCCGGTGCCCGATTCCGCGACACCCCTCGGCTTGACCGATCACCAAGGCCAGCCGGGTGAGCAATTCGCGCTCGGCGGTCCGGCGGACTTCCCCTGATAGAAACATGGCGGGTGAACCTTCGGCACTGGCCCGCAGTGATCCGATGGTATCCATCAGCATGCGCAAGGTCTCGGCTCCCGGGTTCAGGAAAGCAAAACGGCCTGGCTCGACCGGCATGCTCCCGATTCCCAATCCGCGCAGAGAGTCTTCCAGAATCGGGTTCGGAATGGGGATCATCGCATACTCCCCGTCTCCGGCAGCCACCGAGCAATGCTCCGATCCCTCTCCATAGAGCTGCACCAAGGGACCTCCCTCCTGACGGATTCCATTGACCGTCGGGAACAGTCGGTAGTTCAGATCCATTAACAAGGAAACGTGGCCCGGGGTGGCGCTGCCAGTGGCAATCCACGGGGTCGATTTGGTGCCGTAGCGGAAAACCATGCGCTCCAGCGGCACCAGGGACACCGTGTTGATGAAACTTCCCGCCCGAATCTGGGTGATTTCCGCATCCTCGTGCTTCAGGAAATCCTTGAAGCCGTCGCATTCTGAAAAGGAGAGTTTTACCGCTTGATGGAACATGGACGGAAAGGGTGGAGTCGGCGCGTTCATTGCGCTTGCCGATTTTGCATAGCGAATTTTCAGAAAATTCCCAGCAAATTTTCGGTGCTGTGCTTCAGTCGTAGCTCGTCACCGTCCCGGTTTCCAGCATGCCGCAGGAAACTCTTGCCCGCCTCGTTCCCCAAATCCCCGGCTTTTGATTCAACCAACCCCCTCAATGAAACCACCATCCGCCATCGCCGCACTCTGTTGCGGATTCCTCACCCTCGGTGCCGCTGCTGCGCAGGCCAAAAAGCCTAACGTGCTCGTCATCATGGGTGACGACATCGGCATCTTCAACATCAGCGCCTACCACCAGGGCATGATGGGCTACAACACGCCGAACATCGACCGCCTGGCCAAGGAAGGCGGCATGTTCATGAGCTACTATGCCCAGCAGAGCTGCACCGCCGGACGCTCGGCGTTTATTACCGGGCAGTTGCCGTTTCGCACCGGCCTGAGCAAGGTCGGTCTGCCCGGTGCCGAGCTGGGACTGCGCAAGGAAGACCCCACCATTGCCGAGTTGCTCAAACCGCTCGGCTACATGACCGGCCAGTTTGGGAAAAACCATCTGGGCGACAAGGATGAGTTCCTGCCCACCAACCATGGATTTGACGAGTTTTTCGGCAATCTCTACCACCTCAATGCCGAGGAAGAACCGGAAAACGCCGACTATCCGAAAAACCCCGAGTTCAAAAAGAAGTTCGGGCCGCGTGGGGTGATCAAGTCCTTTGCCGGCGGCAAGATCGAGGACACCGGCCCGCTGACCATCAAGCGCATGGAGACCATCGACGAGGAAGTGTTGGCCATGACCCAGGATTTTCTGGGACGTGCCAAGAAGTCCGACAATGATTGGTGGTATCGCCGCGCCTTCATCGCCGTGCCGGTCCAGAACATCGTCGGCAAGACGCTGATGTCGTTCAAGGAGTTCCCACCACGCCAGAAACCCTCGAGCTTCACCATCGACCAGGCGATGGAAGCTCTGTCACGCCCCGCCGCGCCCAGTCAGTAACCCGCCACGATCCCACGCGGTGGACCGTAATCCAACGGTCCACCGTTTGCCTATTCAACAACCTTCCACGATAACCATGAAAACCAACCCGTTGCTCACGACCCTCGGCCTCGCGCTCGGCGGCTTCTTCATGCCGACTGCCAGGGCCCAGGAAATCCTGCCGTTTCCGCCCGCACCGTCCGCTTCCACTCCGGGGCTGACAATCCAGGATTCCACCTACAAGAAACGCGTGGAGCCGAAGCGCCTGGCCGACGGCACGCCTAACATCCTGATCATCCTGATGGACGATGTGGGGCCGGCGACGCCCTCGACCTACGGTGGCGAGATCCACACGCCGACGCTCGACCGCGTGGCGCAGATGGGCGTCTCGTTCAACCGGTTTCACTCCACGGCCATGTGTTCGCCCACACGGGCGGCGCTGCTCACCGGGCGCAATCACACGTTCGTTGGCAACGGCCAGATCGCGGCGATTGCCAATGACTTCGACGGCTTCAGCGGCGTCATCCCGAAGTCGTCGGCCACCGTCGCCGAGGTGCTCAAGGACTATGGCTACAACACCGGGTGCTGGGGCAAGTGGCATAACACGCCCGAAGAGCAGATCACGTCCAAGGGGCCGTTCGATTACTGGCCGACGGGCTACGGCTTCGAGTATTTCTACGGGTTTCTAGCAGGTGAAGCCTCGCAGTATGAACCGACCCTGACGCGCAACACCACCGCGGTCACCACACATCTGCCCAAGGGCTATCACCTCACCGACGACATCGCGACCGACGCGATCACGTGGCTGCGCGAACAGAAGGCCTACGCGCCGGACAAACCGTTCTTCATGTATTGGGCACCGGGCGCATCGCACGGCCCGCACCAGATCATGAAGGAATGGGCGGACAAATATAAGGGCAAGTTCGACGACGGTTGGGACAAGTATCGCGAGCGCGTCTTCGTGAATGCCAAGGCAAAGGGCTGGATTCCGCAAAACGCGCAACTCACGCCGCGCCCGGAATCGATGGCGTCGTGGGATTCCATTCCCGAGGATGAAAAGCCGTTCCAGCGCCGCTTGATGGAAGTCTTCGCCGGCTTCACCGAGCACGCCGACTACAACGCCGGCCGGGTGATTGATGAAATTGAGAAGGAAGGAAAGTTAGACAACACGCTGATCTTCTACATCTGGGGCGACAACGGTTCCTCTGCCGAAGGTCTGTATGGCACCATCAGCGAGCAGCTCGCGCAGAACGGAATTCCAACAAAAATCTCGCAGCACCTTGAGGCGCTGAAGGAACTCGGTGGCCTCGATGCCCTCGGCGGTCCCAAGACCGACAACATGTATCACGCCGGCTGGGCGTGGGCAGGCAGCACGCCATACAAATCCACCAAACTCGTCGCCGCCCACTTCGGCGGCACCCGCCAGCCGATGGCTGTGTCCTGGCCCAAGCGTATCAAGGCGGATCCGGCGGCGCGGCCGCAGTTTCATCACGTCATCGACATTGTGCCGACGATTTACGAATTCACCAAGATCACGCCGCCGAAAGTGGTGAACGGCTTCGAGCAGGACCCGATTGCCGGTGTCAGCATGGTCTATGCGTTTGACGATGCCAAGGCACCGGGGACGCGCAAGACCCAGTTCTTCGACATCATGGCCAGCCGCGGAATCTATCATGACGGCTGGTTCGCCAGCGCCCCAGGCCCGCGTGAACCATGGGTGGGCGGCATGCCAAAAGGTGTCAAGGAATGGTCTCCTCTAACGGACAAGTGGGAACTCTACAACATCGACGAAGACTGGAGCCAGGCGATTGACCTCGCCGCCACGAATCCGCGGAAACTCGAGGAAATGAAACTGCTCTTCCTGCTAGAATCCACGAAGAACAAGAACCTGCCCATCGGTGGCGGCTTGTGGTCCACCGCGATGTTCCATCCCGAGGACGCGCCCGCATCCACTCTCACGGAATGGACCTTCGATGCGCCCATCACCCGCATGCCGGAATCCGCCGCGCCCAAGCTCGGCAAGGTGGACAGCCTGGTGACCATGGACGTGGATGTGCCCGCAAATGCGAACGGCGTGCTGTATGCCTTGGCCGGCTTTTCCGGCGGTGTCACCTGTTATGTGAAGGATGGTTTCCTTTGCTACGAGTTCAACCTCTTTGAAGTCCAACGCACCAAGCTCAAGTCCGAGAACAAGCTGCCGATTGGCAAGGTAAAGGTCGAAGTCGAATCCAAACTAACGGCCAAGATCGGCGGACCGATGGACGTCGCGCTGAAGGTCAATGGCAAGGAAGTTGCGCAGGGCCGGGTGCCCGCCGCCATGTCACTCCACTTCACCAGTAATGCGACCTTCGACATCGGCACCGACCTGGACTCGCCCGTCTCGCTCGATTACTTCGACCAAGCCCCGTTCCCCTTCAATGGCACCATCGGCAAAACGACAATTGTCTATTTGAAGAAATAACACACCACTAATCCACAACCTCAGCAAACCATCATGAAAAAATACATCACTGAATTCATCGGCACGTTCTTTCTCGTGCTCACCATCGGTTGCACCGTCATTCCTGGCAATGCCGGAGTCATTCCACCCATCGCCATCGGGGCCGCGCTGATGGTCATGATCTTCGCCGGGGGCCATGTCTCGGGCGGACACTACAATCCGGCGGTTACGTTGGCCGTGTTCATCCGCGGTCGGTGCGAAGCCAAGGACGTCGTTCCCTATTGGATCGCCCAAGTGGCTGCGGGCATCGTGGCCGCCGTCGTGGCGGTCTGGATGGTCGGCAAGAGCGGCACGCCGATGGAGATCCATAACGTCCCGGCGGCTTTCGTGGCTGAGTTTCTGTTCACTTTCGCACTGGCATATGTGGTCGTGAATACCGCCACCGCCAAGGGCACGGCTAACAATTCATTCTACGGGCTGGCTATTGGCATGACGGTCATGACTGGCGCGTTCGCGGTCGGCGGGCTTTCCGGCGGCGCGTTCAACCCCGCCGTGGCGGTGGGTATCGCGGTCATGAAGCTCGTAGCGTTCTCGCAGATCTGGCTCCATCTGGTCGCCGACCTGGCCGGCGGACTGGCGGCCGGACTGGTCTTCAAATTCATCAATTCCGAAGACAAGTAGGACTTCAATCTAACAGACACGAGAGGAAAGTTTGAGCAGCTCGCCGCCTATTGCTGCTTCCTCTCAAGAAGTGAATCCAACCATGCAATCACCAAGCGCATTTCGAATCCTGGCTCTGGGGCTGGCGCTCGCCATCGCCAGTTGTACGAACTACTCCAGTGTCAGCGAAAAGCGTCCCGCCTACCAGTCGCCTTCGGCAGCCGGGCAGTTAGTCGCCCAAGCCCTCAAGCATCCCGCGAAGGAACCTTTGGTGCAGGTTGGCCGTTATCTGGATGCGGCCGCCGCCGCCGCAGACGTCCTGGAAAAAAATCCCGGCGATGCCCAGGCACGCGCGGATTATAACTTTGCGGTCGCCCGGATTTTCGATGCCGTCAACGAGTCCGGCTTGGATCCGTCAACAGCGCCGTTGCCGTGTCCGGGGACCAGCCAGCAATGGAGCTTTTCCCTCAAGGCCAATACGCGCTACCATTACAATCTGAGCAACTTCAAGCTCCTGCCCGCTGACCGTTATCGATTCAAGGGCAAGCTGGTGGTGGAACAGGCCGAGAAGCAAGGTCTTGGAGCTCCGCTGGTGGCCGTCAGCAAGATCGATGTCACCAAGATCGATGCCTTCGCCCAAGGGAAACACGCATACTACGGCATGACCGGCGTCGTGGAGTTCAATGGGCGGAACGCCGCCGGCAGTGTCATCGATCCGCTCTCGGTCGAGACGGTCAGGATGGATGGCCGGACCTATCCGTTAGCAGCCAATTTCACGGCGCCCATCGCCTTGGCCCTTGCGGAATTGAAACCCCGGAACAAGGAACTCGGCCGCCTGTTCAAGCCCGATGAGTATGCCGCCCAAGTCCGCCTCGCGCGGCTGCAACCTTATGATCCGAAGAAGATCCCGATCCTTTGCGTGCATGGCCTCGGCGATTCCCAGGCCACCTGGGCCCCCATGATTGAAAGCCTCAGGGCCGATCCCGTCATCCGGGCCAATTACCAGATCTGGTTCTTCAGTTATGCCTCCGGCTATCCCTATCCGTTGAGTGCCGCGATCTTGCGCAAGCAGATGGATGCCATCAACGCCCGCTACCCCGATCACAAGAAAATCGTCGTCATCGGGCACAGCATGGGCGGAATGATCACCCGCACCTTGATGACGGACAGCGGCATGACCCTCTGGAATGCCACCTATGACAAGCCGCCGAACGAAATGCCATTTTCCGCGGAGACCCGCAACATGATGACCGACGCGCTGATCTTCAAACCCCGGCCGGAAATCTCCCGGGTGATTTTCGCCTCGCCCTCGCATCGCGGCGCTGACATGGCCACCAATTTCTTCGGCCGGATCGGCTCCAAACTGATTGGCGGCCCTCAAGACATGCTCAACGGCGATACCAGCGTTCTGACCCAAGCCAAGCCCAATTCCGCCGGCGCCCAGTTGAAGAAAATGCCCAACAGCATCGATTTCCTCAACCCCGAGAACCGCTTCGTCAAAACCCTCGACACCCTGCCTCTGGTCAAGGACGTTCCCTATCACTCCATCCTGGGTGACCGGGGTAAAGGGGGCAATCTCGACCACACCAAGCCCGTGAGTTCCGACGGCATCGTCCCTTATTGGAGCAGCCATCTCGATGGGGCCAAGAGTGAGATCATCATTCCCAGCGGTCACTGGACCAACCAGCACCCGCTAGGCATCGCCGAAGTTAAACGCATCCTCTATCTCCATCTGGGGAAACAGTAAGTCACCCTACTGGCGTTACCGCATCTTCACTGAACATGGAAAGAATCCGGAACTGCCGGCCCGGACGGTGGCTTGAATCTGAAACCAAACCTTCCACCCGAATCATCAGTTCCACCTCGCCACCAGACACCGCATTCCAGCCCAGGACCAATCCCGAAATCGTTATGAAAACCAAACAAGCATTCTTCGCCACCCTCTGCGGACTCAGCACAGCGGCCTTAGCCGCCACGCCCGACGACGGCTCAGTGCTGCCATTCCCGCCCGCGCCCTCCGCCAGCAAGGCGGGGCCGACGCTGCAGGAATCCACCCACAAGCGCCGGGTCGAACCGGAGCGCCTGCCGAAGGACGCGCCTAACATCCTGATCGTGCTGATCGACGACGCGGGCTTCGGCACGCCGGACACCTTCGGTGGCTTCGCCCACACGCCGGCCCTGACCAAGCTGCGCGACGAGGGGATCTGTTACAACCGTTTTCACACCACCTCGATTTGTTCGCCCACGCGGGCCTCGCTGCTCACCGGGCGCAATCACCAGCGCGTCGGCAGCGGCACCATCGCCGAGCGCGCGGTGGATTGGGACGGCTACACCGGAGTCATGCCGATGACTTCCGCGACCATCGCCGAGGTGCTGAAGAACTACGGTTACAAGACCTCCGCCTTTGGCAAATGGCACAACACACCCGCCGACCAGACCACGGCGATGGGGCCGTTCACCTACTGGCCGACAAGTTATGGTTTCGAGCATTTCTACGGATTCCTGGCTGGCGAAACCTCGCAGTGGGAACCGCGCCTGGTGGAAAACACCAGCGCCATCGAGCCACCGCATGATGAAACCTATCACCTCACCGAGGACATGGCCGAGAAAGGGATCACCTGGTTGAAAAAGCATCGCGCCTTCACTCCGGACAAACCGTTCCTCATGTATTGGGCACCCGGCGGCGTCCACGGCCCGCATCACGTGAATCAACAGTGGGCGGACAAATACAAGGGTAAGTTCGACCATGGCTGGGACAAGTTGCGCGAGGAGGTTTTCGCCCGCCAGAAAACGCTCGGCTGGATTCCCGCCAACACCGAACTCACGCCTCGCGACCCCACCATGCCCGCGTGGGCGGACATTCCCGCAGCGGAGCGCCCCTTCCAACTCCGCCTGATGGAGCTCTACGCCGGCTTTGTCGAACACACCGATGCGCAGGTCGGCAAACTGGTGGATTTCCTCGACCAGAGCGGCCAGCGCGAGAACACCCTCATCTTCTACATCTGGGGCGATAACGGCTCGTCCGCCGAAGGCCAGAACGGTTCCATCAGCGAGCTGCTCGCGCAGAACCAGATCCCTAACACCATCGCCCAACAGATCAAGGCGCTCGACGAACTCGGCGGCCTCAAGGCTCTCGGTGGTTCGCTCACCGACAACATTTATCACGCGGGCTGGGCCTGGGCCGGCAGCACGCCCTTCCGCTCCACCAAACTCGTCGCCGCGCACTTCGGCGGCACCCGCAACCCGCTGGTCGTTTCCTGGCCGAAGAAAATCACGCCGGACAAGACGCCGCGCTCGCAGTTCTATCACGTCAATGACATCGCCCCGACGCTTTACGATGTGCTCGGCATCAAGGTGCCGGAGGAAGTGAACGGCTTCCCGCAGGACCCGATCGACGGCGTGAGCATGGCGGCCAGTTTCACCGACGCGAAGGCCCCGGAAAACAAGCACGTCCAGTATTTCGACAACAACGGCAGCGACGGGATCTATCAGGATGGCTGGTATGCCTGCACCTTCGGCCCGCTGTCCCCGTGGCTCAACGCGCAACCGGGGCTCGACAAATGGGATTCGAGCAAGGCCGTGTGGGAACTCTACGATCTCACCAAGGACTTCTCACAAATGCATGACCTGGCCAAGGAGATGCCGGAGAAAACCGCGGCAATGAAGCAACTTTTCCTGCAACAAGCGGAGGCCAACAAAGCCTTCCCGATCGGCGCGGGCATCTGGCTGCGCATCCACCCCGAGGACCGGATCAAGTCACCCTACACGAGCTGGACCTTTGACGACACCACCACCCGCATGCCCGAGTTCACCGCGCCGGCCGTGGGCAACACCAGCAACACCATCACCATCGACCTCGAGTGCGGCGCGGAGGCCAGCGGCGTTCTCTATGCGCTCGGCGGCGCCGGCGGCGGCCTCACTTGTTATATGGACAAGGGTCACCTCATGTTCGAATACAACCTGATGATCATCGACCGCTCGCTTGCCAAGTCGCGGGAAATGATTCGCCCCGGCAAGCACACCCTCGTTGTCGATACCACCCTCAAAGCGCCGAAACCCGGCGCTCCTGCTGACATCGTGGTGTCAGTCGATGGCAAGGAAGTTGCCCGTGCTGCCGTGAAGATGACGGTGCCCGCCGCCTTCACCGCCAGCGAAAGTTTCGACGTGGGCGTGGACCTCGGCTCACCTGTTTCACGCGATTATTTCGAGCGGCGGCCGTTCAAGTTCGACGGCAAGATCAACAAGGTGCGGGTTGAATTGAAATAACACCATGCCCGAGAGTCTGCTCAAACTGGTGATGCCCGCCGCAGTGCTCATGCTGATGGTTTCCGTCGGCATGAGCCTCGACGTGCGCGAGTTGATCTCCAACTGGCGGCGCCTGACACCCACGTTGTGGGCGAAGCTTTTGTTAGCGACCTTCCTGGTCCCGCCGGCATGCGCGCTCGCCTTGGGCATGGTCCTGCCGCTCGGGCTACCCGCGCTCGCCGGATTGTTCCTGGTTTCCGTGGCACCGGGTGCGCCGCTGATGACGCGGGGCGCGGCCAAGCGTGGATTCAACATGCAGATGGCGGCCAGCTATCAGGTTTGGGGGGCCTTGCTCACCCCGCTGATGATCCCCGTGCTGGTTGCCGCCGCCAGCACGCTCTATGGCCACGGCATCTGGCTGTCCCCGCTGAAATTGATGGAAATTGTCGCGCTCCAGCAGTTCGCGCCGCTGCTCGCGGGCTTGGCCCTGGTCCATTGGTGGCCACCCATCGCGAACCGCCTGCAAGGTCCGCTCAACCTGCTGGGGAATCTGTTTCTCACAACCGGGGTGGTGGGTTTGTTATGGAAACTCGGCCCGGCGCTGCGCCAGGTAAGCCCGTGGGTTCCGGTGGCAGCGCTGCTGTTGGCGGTGGTCTGCATGGCGGCGGGGCTGTTGCTGTTAGGAAAAGGAACCCAGACAGTGCAAACGCTTGCCGTGAGCAACGTCAACCGACATGTCGGGCTGGCGATGCTCCTTTCAGGACAGGATTTCCACAACCCGCGCATGATCCCCGCCATCGCTTCATACGCGCTGGCCGCCGTGCTGGTGATGACCGTGTTCGCCTGGATCGTCCGACGCGGCGGCGTGGCTGCAACCGACAGTTCCAAGGTCTCTCCATGATTCACATCTAACACAACTCCGCATGCTCGAAGAACTGCTCTCCAACATTTTTGTCAACCAATGGACGGTCTTCGGGATCGTGACATTGTTGCTGCTCGCGCTCGCCGAGGCGGGTTGCCGATTCGGCATGGCATCCCGGCGGCGCAACCCCGAAGCCGCCGCCGGCCATAGCGGCAGCGTGCAGGGGGCCGTGCTCGGCCTGTTAGGACTGCTGCTCGGCTTCAGCTTCGCCATGGCGGTGGGCCGCTACGACGTGCGCCGCACGTTGGTGGTCGATGAGGCCAACGCCATCGGCACCACCTGGCTGCGTGCCGATTTCCTGCCGGCACCGCATCAACAGGAGGTCAAGGAGTTGCTCAAGCGCTATACCCGCATCAAACTGGAGGACGGCAAGGCGGTGACGACCCTCGAGGCGACCACGCGTTCGCGGGCGGAGATTGCGAGGATTCAAAATGCGTTGTGGTCCCACGCGGATGCCGCAGCCCTTGAGAAACCCTCGCCCGTCACCGTCAGTTTCATCACCACGCTCAACGAAACCATTGACCTCGACGCCACCCACAAGGCGGCGCTGCGCAACCATGTGCCCGGGGCGGTCTGGCTGCTGCTGCTGGTGGTTTCCGGTTGCGGTGCGTGGGCCAGCGGCTACGGCAGCGGCACCGGCGGCCTGCGTTCCGCCTTCAACCAGTGGGTCTTTCCGCTACTCATCGGGGTGGTCATCACGCTCATCGCCGACGTTGACCGCCCGCACCAAGGCCTCATCGGTGTGAGCCAGCAGCCGATGCAGGATTTGCTCGATAGCATGCAACCGTGATGGGACTCCATGCGAAATTTTCCTGGCAGTATATGGAGTCACTTTCCCGTTTCCGAAAAGCTGACCATTGCGTGATTGTCGGCTTGCCGGATGCCGCGGTGCGCGAATTGTCGCAGCGGGTGACCTCGGCCATCGGCGCCTCCGCGTTCAAGCTTGGGGATGGCATCAAGATCGTCAACCTCGCGCCGGCGGATTTGAAAAGAGAAGGCCCCTCGTTCGATCTGCCCATCGCCCTGGCGATGATCGCCGCCAGCGGCACCAAAGTGCTGCCGGTGGATGATTGCTGCATCGTCGGCGAACTCGGGCTCGATGGGGCGGTGCGCCCGGTCAAGGGCGTGCTCTCGATCACCCTCGAAGCGAAACGCCGCGGCCGCACCCGCTTGTTAGTTCCGGATGGGAACGCGGCGGAAGCGGCGGTGGTGGATGGCATCCGGGTGTTTCCGATCCGCAATTTGCGGGAGGCCTGGGAATTTCTAACCGACAAGAAGATCCGACGACGGGCTGCCGGGCGGCGGCACCAATCCGGGCCCGGGCGAAGTTTCGCTGGCGCACCACGGGGTGTTGTTTCTCGACGAGTTGCCGGAATTCCGGCGGCAGACCCTGGAGGTGATGCGCCAGCCGATGGAGGACGGCTCTGTGACAATCTCCCGCGCCGCGGGCTCCCTGACGTTCCCGTCGCGAGAATTTGTTGCGCCTTGTCCAGAGTTCGCCCAAAACCAAGGCTGAACCGGATTAAACTCTAACCATCGGTCCGCGCCTTGGTGGCTTCAGTGATGGCTAACACAATGCACTCCTTCCTTACCACCATCACGGCAGGCAGTTCCGACAAAGCCCGGATCGGGAAATTCAACTAGCTGGTTCGAGCAGAAGAATCAGGAAAGAGGTTGGGATCCACGCCCGTTACTTTGGCGAGATTCCGAGCGGAATGTGGTTGAGAATCCGCTTGAGAACCAGCACCATGGCGCGGGTTGGTCTTGTTTTGTTCATTACCCTGCCGAGTGGCGGAGGTCTCTGAACAACCTCAGCCGATCCGCCATCCTCCGCCAAAAATCATCGTCTAACCAAGAATCCGCCACTTTTTTCAAATGCCGACCCCGGCCAGATGGTCGGCGACAAGTCTCGTCGCGGGCCTCCATGAACCCATATGCAGCAACACAACACGTTAAACATGCGGAAATTGCCTAGGCTGCGTGTCAGTGAATTCCTATGAGTTGGGTAACCGTCATCTGGTCGGCTGGCGCGGGCGCGTGCCTGATGCTGGGCCTGATCTATCTGCTCGTCTGGAGCTTGAACCACCGTGCCTGGGCGAGCCTGTGTTTCTCCGTCATGGTGTTCGGCGTGCTCGGACTCGCGATTATGGAAATAATCACGATGCGGACCGAGTCTCCCGCCGTGTTCGGTCGCACGATCCAGTGGACGCATCTGGTTTACGCCATTGGCGTCATGAGCAGTCTGGGATTCGTCCACTTCTACTTTGGCACCGGGAGAAAGCGATTGCTCGCGCTGGCGGTAGGTCTGCGGCTGCTGGCGGTGGTGGCGAATTTCACCACGGGTCTGAACCTGCACATTGCGGCGATTCACAGTTTGACAAACATAACCTTTCTGGGCGAGCAGGTATCGATACTCGGCGAGTGGGTTCCCAATCCGTGGATGCGGCTGGGATGGCTTGCTTCCCTCGTGCAGCTCTGGTATGTGGTGGATGCCTCGATCCGGTTGTGGCGCACCGGCGTGCCGGAATCGCGAAAACGGGCGGTAATCATCGGCGGTGCCTTGGTGATCTTCATCGTCTTAGCCGTGGTCAACGCCGCGCTGGTCACGACGGGCGTGCTGCGAATGCCCTTGCTCACCAGCATTCCCTTTCTCGGGATGCTGCTGGTCATGGGTTATGAGTTGAGCCGCGGCGTGCTCCGCGCCGCAAAATTGTCCGACGATCTCGCCCAACAGCGTAACGAGGTGGCCCACCTCTCCCGGGTCACGACCCTGGGGGAAATCTCCGGCTCGCTCGCCCACGAGTTGGGCCAGCCGCTGGGCGCCATTCTCACCAATACCGATTCCATCGAAATGCTGCTGCAAAGCCCCGCGCCGGATCTCGCCGAAGTGCGCGTCATTCTCGCGGACATTCGCCGGGACGACCTGCGTGCCAGCGAAATCATCCATGGGATGCGCGCCTTCTTGCGGCGGCAGGACCTGGACCTGCAACCGCTCGAAGTGAGGTGCCTGGCGGAAGAAACCGTCAAGCTGGTCAGTTCCGACGCGAGCGCCCGCAAGACCACCGTGGGCCTCGAAATTCCGCCGGACCTGCCGCTCGTGCGAGGGGATCGCATCCACCTGCAGCAGGTCCTGCTCAACCTCCTGATCAACGGCATGGATGCCATGAGCACCTGCCCCGTGGCGGATCGCCGCATTACCATCCGGGCGGCGCGGCCCGCTCCGCACATCGTCGAATTTATCGTCAGCGACGCGGGGGTTGGCATTCCGCCGGGTGACCTCGATCAAATCTTCACCCCCTTCCACACGACCAAGCAAGGCGGCTTGGGGCTGGGCTTGCCCATCTGTCGTTCGATCATTGAGGCACATGGCGGCTCGATCTCACTCCAAAACAACCCGGATCGGGGAACCACAGCACGCTTCACCTTGCCCGCCTGCCAGGAGGGGCACCCATGACAGACATGCCCGCCACCGGCCCTACTGTGTTCGTCGTGGATGACGATGCCTCCATGCTTCGCGCCTTATCGCGTCTGCTGACCTTGGCGGGATACGCCGTGGAAGCATTCGCATCCGCGCCGGAATTTCTGGCCCGGCACCAGCCGTCGGATCGCGGCTGCGTCCTCGCCGACTTGCGGATGCCACACATGAGCGGCCTTGAACTTCAGGCGGCCCTGGCCCGCAGCGGCAATCCGCTGCCGGTCATCTTCCTCACCGCCCACGGGGACATCCCCACTTCGGTCCAGGCCATCAAAGGCGGGGCCGAGGACTTTTTGACCAAGCCCGTGCCAAAGGACAAACTCCTGGCCTCCGTGCAGCGGGCCTTGGCACAGGATGCCGCCACCTTCGGGCAGGATGCGCGCCGGCGCGAACTCCAGCGCCAGTTTGACCTCCTCACGCCGCGGGAACGTGAAGTCCTCTCGCTGGTGATCACCGGCAAATTGAACAAGGAAATCGCCGGTAAACTGGGTGTCGCCGAAGGAACGATCAAGGCGCATCGCGCCAGCATCATGGAGAAATTCCAGGTTCATTCGCCGGTGGAACTGGGTCGCCTCACCCAGGAACTGGGTGCGCTTGGTCGGAAAGCGGGTCACCGCCCGCAAGCTGAAGCGCCCTAAACTAAAGACTATGGCAATGCGTCCGGTTTCTCTGCTATAATCACGGCGTGCAGGAAATTCCGCCCCCCCTCATCGCTGTCATCGACGACGACGAAAGCATGTGCCAGGCATTGAGCCGCCTGTTGCACTTGGCGGGTTATGATGTGAAATCCTATTTTTCCGCCGAGGCCTTCCTTGACGATCCGGATCATGCCCGCACGTGCTTTCTGGTTGCGGACATCCAGCTTCGCGGCATGTCGGGCTTTGACCTCCAGCGGCGGCTCCAGCAGGAGTTGCCCGGTTTTCCAGTCGCCTTCATCACGGCCCATGATGAGGCGGCCACCCGGACCCAGGCCCGCGATTCCGGCTGCGTCGCCTACTTCCGAAAACCCTTTCCCACCCGCAGGCTGCTGGAGGTCATCCGTTCCGCCCTAGCCCACGATATGGCCACCAGCGGCCCTCAGATCGAGCTGGGCCTCAATTTCTAACTAAAAACAACCACCTCCCCCCACCAGTGCGGCCACCGGCACTTCCAACGGCCTTCACCACCAAAGAAAATTCATGGCTATCAAATTCCTAGCAATCATCGCTGTCTGTATGCTTTCCGCCTGTGAGAAAAAACAGCGTGCGGCGCTGGCAGCCCCGCCGCCAGCGACCACCGTGCCAGCCGTCACGCCCAACCCGGAGTTCCGCAAGTTGCTAGGAAAGTGGCAGCGTCCAGACGGCGGTTACGTCCTCGAAATCAAGACTGTGGACGAACCGGGAGGCAAGCTGGAAGCCGCCTACTTCAACCCGCAGCCGATCAACGTTTCCAAGGCCCTGGCCACGCGGGATGGCACTTCCACCAAGGTGTTCATCGAACTGCGTGCCACCAATTACCCGGGTTCCACCTATACGCTGGTTTATGATCCGGCCACCGACCAACTCAAGGGCATCTATTTCCAGGCTGCACTCAAACAGCAATTTGAGGTGTTTTTCCAACGCTTGAAATGACAAGCGCCAGCATCGGACCACCACCCGCTCAAGGCCCAATCACTCACACACCGATGCCGCCTAACCAAACAGTGGGGACCCACCCTCCGGCCATTCCGCCCGCGCCGCTCGATAAATACGACGCTCCGGAATGGCTTGGGAAACGGGCCCGGCGGCGTTTTCATGCCATGGCCAAGCCGACCGGCTCCGCCTGCAACCTCGACTGTGTCTATTGCTACTATCTGAGCAAACAGACCCTGCCTAACGGGCCAGGCGCTGGCCGCATGTCCGACGCAACGCTGGAACTTTATATCCGCCAATACATCGAAGGCGTCACCGGTGACGAAGTCATATTCTCATGGCAGGGCGGCGAACCGACGCTCCTCGGCGTGGATTTCTTCCGCAAGGTCGTCGCGCTGGAAAAAAAACACGCCAAGCCCGGCCAGCGGATCGAAAACGATCTGCAGACCAACGGCACCTTGCTTGACGAGGAATGGTGTGACTTCCTCAAGGCCAACCGTTTCCTGGTGGGGCTCAGCATCGATGGCCCACGCGAATTGCATGACCGGTATCGGGTCACCAAGGGCGGCGCACCCACTTTCGACAAGGTCTTTGCCGCCGCCAAGTTGCTCAAGCGTCATGGCGTGCGCTTCAACACCCTCACCTGCGTCAATCGCTTCAATGCCCGCCACCCGATCGATATCTATCGGTTCCTCCGCGAGGAGGTCGGCTCAACTTACATGCAGTTCATCCCCATCGTCGAGTATCGCGGCTTCGAGCACACCGCACCTCAATGCTGGGACCATACCGCTTTGCCCAGAGACGGCGATCCCCAGGCCCGCCCCGGCCACCCTGATTCCATGGTCACCGACTGGTCGGTGGACCCGGACGATTGGGGGTATTTCCTGTGCCGGATGTTCGACCGCTGGCAGAGCAAGGACGTCGGCAAAATCCTCGTCAATCATTTTGAAACGCTGGTGGCCCAACACCTCGGACTGCCCTCGCAAATCTGCATCTACGGCGAAATCTGCGGCAAGGGCCTCGCCGTGGAAAACGATGGCTCGGTCTATGCCTGCGACCACTATGTCTATCCGGAATATCGACTGGGGAATCTAACCGACAAATCCCTCGGCGACCTGGCCTTCACCCGCGCCCAGGTGAAGTTCGGCTACGCCAAAAGCGAATCCCTGCCGCAGGCATGCCGGGAATGTCCTTATCTATCCGACTGCTGGGGAGAATGCCCGAAGAACCGGATCTTGCGCACCGCCACCGGCGAGCCCGGCCTCAACTACCTATGCCGCGGCCTTAAGACATTCTTCAAACACGCCACTCCACATATCGAGCGCATCGTCATGAGCTTGCGCCGCCAGTGACCAGTGACCAGTGACCAGTGACCAGTGACCAGTGACCAGTGACCAGTGACCAGTGACCAGTGACCAGTGACCCTCTCCATGCTAACAAAAAAATGAAACAACAGAAAGAGACAACAACATGAAACTAAAACAATACATCAACGGCTTGTCGCTGCTCACTGCGGCCGGAGCACTGCTAGGCGCAGCCGCTCCCGCTCTCGGCGCGGACAAGAAACCCAACATCCTCGTCATCTGGGGAGACGACATCGGCTTATGGAACATCAGTGCCTACAGCCGGGGTATGACAGGCTACCGCACGCCAAACATTGACCGAATTGCGAGAGAAGGCGCGATCTTCACCGACCTCTACGGCCAGCAGTCCTGCACGGCCGGGCGTGCGGCGTTCATCACCGGCCAGAGTTGTTTCCGCACCGGCTTGCTCAAGGTCGGCTTGCCGGGTGCCAAGGAAGGGCTGTCCGAGAAGGACCCAACGATCGCCGAGTTGCTCAAGCCGCAGGGCTACGCCACCGGCCAATTCGGCAAGAACCACGTTGGCGACCGCAATGAGCACCTGCCGACTGTCCACGGCTTCGACGAGTTCTTCGGCAATCTCTATCACCTCAATGCCGAGGAAGAGCCGGAGAACCCCGACTATCCGCAGATGCCGGGGTTCAAGGAAAAGTTCGGTCCCCGCGGAGTGCTCAAGTGCTTCGCGAGCGACAAGGATGATCCGACCGTGGATGAGCGGTTCGGCAAGGTCGGCAAGCAGAAGATCGAGGATACCGGTCCGCTAACCAAAAAACGCATGGAGACCGTGGACGAGGAATTCCTCGGCTCCGCGAAGGATTTCATCGGCCGCAATGCGAAAGCCGGCAAGCCGTTCTTCTGTTGGTTTAACTCGACCCGCATGCACATCCACACGCACCTGAAGGATGCCTCGAAGGGCAAGACAGGTCTGGGTGTTCAGGCCGATGGCATGGTCGAACACGATGGCATGGTTGGCGAACTCCTCAAGCAACTCGACGATCTCGGCATCGCCGACAACACGATCGTTCTCTATTCGACCGACAACGGCGCCGAACAGTTCTCCTGGCCGGATGGCGGCAACACGCCCTTCCACGGCGAGAAGAATTCGAGCTGGGAAGGCGGCTACCGCGTCCCAGGCATGATGCGCTGGCCGGGCGTCATCAAGCCGGGTTCTGAGATCAACGCCATTGTCTCCCACGAGGATTGGCTGCCCACGCTGGTGGCAGCCGCGGGTGAACCCAACATCAAGGAAAAGCTCCTAACAGGTTACGAGGCTTCGGGCAAGACGTACAAGGTTCACCTCGACGGCTACGACCAGGGTCCATTCCTGGCCGGTAAGGCCACAGACCCGCGCAAGGAGTATTTTTACTGGACGGACGATGGCAATTTGGCCGCCGTGCGCTATGACCGCTGGAAGCTTCTCTTCCTGGAGCAACGCGCCAAAGGCATGAAGGTCTGGTCGGAACCAACGGTACCGCTGCGGGTGCCGTTGATCATGGATCTGCGAGCCGATCCCTTCGAACGCGCCCCGGATGAGGCCGAAGGATACGGCATGTATATCGTCAACCACGCGTTCCTGGCCGTGCCGTGCCAGGCCTTTGTGGGCAAGCACCTGCAAACCTATCTGGCGTTTCCGCCGCGCCAGAAGCCGGGCAGCTTCTCCCTTGAGGAAGTGCTGCAGAAGCTCCAGGATTCCGGCGGCAGCGGCAAACGCTAACAATCCGGCCAGGTCGCACCTGTTCAATCCGGGTGCGGCCCACTTCTCTACCTAAACAACCCCGAACATGAGAACACTCTCCCGCCGTGAATTTATCGCCACCTCTGCCGTCGCCAGTGCCACGCTTTGCATGACCGGAAAACTCTCCGCCGCAGAGCCCGACAAGAAGACGTTCACCATCCTGCACACCAACGATCTGCACTCGAATCTCATCGGCATGGCGCCCGCCATCGATTACACGCCGTTCGAGCTCAACCACGACACCACTCGCGGCGGCTATGCACGGCTGGCTACTTTGATCAAGCAGCGGCAGGCGGTGGGCCAGGCACTCGGCCCGGTGTTGGTCCTCGACGGCGGGGATTACAGCATGGGCACCGCATTCGCGGCGGCCATCCGCGAGACCGGCGGAGAATTGCAACTGCTCTTTCTGATGGGTTGCGACGCCACCACCTTTGGCAACCACGAGTTCGACCTCGGCCCGGACGGCACGGCACAGGCCATCGCGGTGGCGGCCAAGGCGGGTCGGGTGCCGGCGGTGGTTGTGTCGAATACCACCTTCACGGCGGATGACCCCAAGCTGGATGGTTTCAAGCGCCTGGAAAATGACGGCGTGATTCGGCGCTACGTCGTCATCAAGCGCGGCGATTTGCGCTTCGGCATTTTCGGTGTACTCGGCAAAGAGGCACAGTTCTATACGGGTGGTGCCGCCCCGGCCAAGTTCACCGATCCGGTCGAGACCGCCAAGGAGATGGTGAAGATCCTCCGCGACCAGGAGAAGGTGGATGTGGTCATTGCGTTAAGCCACGGTGGCATGACCAAGGGCGCGGACGGACGCTACGTGGACGGCGAGGATGTTCAATTGGCCAAGGCCGTGCCGGGCATTGACGTGGTCATCGGCTCGCACAGCCACACCGAGCTGCATGAGCCGGTCATCGTCAACGGTCGCACGCCCGTGGTGCAAACAGGCAAGTATGGCCAGAACCTCGGCGAACTGGTGATCTCCCTGAACGGCGACAAACTGACGGTGGATTCCTACAAGCTGATCCCGGTGGACGACACGATCATGGGCGACAAGGCCATCGCCGCCGAGATTGCGAAGTTGAAGAAGACGGTCACCAAGGTCGCGTTCGCTTCGCGTGGCTACAGCATTGACCAGCCGCTGGCCATCGCGCCGCAGGACATTCCCAACACTTACAGCGACATCGCCGCGAGCACGCTGCTTGCGAACCTCTGCACCGACGCCTTCCGCAACGCCACCAAGGCGGACATCAGCTTTACCGCCAACGGCATGATGCGCTCCGGTTTGATCCGGGGGAAGACCGGCGTGCAAACCGTCTATGACGTGTTCGCCCTGGCCCCGCTCGGTGCCGGTGTGCTCGACCCCACCGCAGGCAGCACTCTCGTCACGGGATACTTCACCGGCCAGGAGATCAAGAACCTGCTAGAGTTCTTCATGGTGGATAACCCGGCCCACCCCGGCGAATATTTCCCCCGCACGTCGGGCCTGCGGTTCCGCTATGACCCATCGCGTCCGAAGTTCGATGTCGTTACTGCCATCGAGCTGGGTGATCTTGACCGTGGTTACACGCCGATTGACATCACCGGCAAAGACGCGCACCTCTATAGCATCTCGACCCCCTTGATGGTCGCCATGATTCTCGTGGCCATCCCGAAATACACCAAGGGCAAACTCCCGCTCCAAGCCAAGAAAAAGAACGGTCAACCGCTCACCTCCAGAGTCGAGGCGCTTGACGATCCGCGCAACGACACGCCTGAACTGCTGGCTCCGGTGGGCGCACTGGATGACGCCAGTGTTGACACCAAGGCAGGGAACGGCGCGATCCGGGAGATCAAGGAATGGCAGGCGATCATGGACCACCTGCGCACCCTACCCGCCAAGAACGGCAAATTGCCCGACATCCCGGTGGATGAACGCGCCAACGAAGTCCGGGCGATCAAAGCCGGCTGAGCGGGAATGATAATGGTGCCCAAACCCACCATGTCTAACGAGTCACCGGCAGAAACCAATACCACGTCTCGTGGCTTGAGTGGAGGGCGCGAGTTCTGGCAGACGACAACTCCATTTGATCCGAGTCAGACATTGGATTCGTGGCAGACCCGCTACGAACAGGGCAAGGCGCTGCGCGGGCAGACGCCACGCGAATCGCATGCCGCATGGTCGCCGGCGTCCAATCGCACGGACCCGGTGGCGACGGTGCTGGCGAGCAATGCCGGGCGTGAGGAAAGTTTGGTCCCGCTGCGCATGGGACGCATGGCGGCATCGCCGTTTGCGTTTTTGCGCGGAGCCGCTGCGGTCATGGCAGGGGACCTGTCTCACACGCCGGTCAGCGGTCCACAGGTCCATATTGATGGCGATGCGCATATCAATAACTTCGGTCTCTATGGCACTCCGCAACGCGATGTGGTGATTGAGCCCTTCGAGTTCTGGGGCTGGGCATGCGGAGCCTTGCTGGCACGCACGCACGCACGCACCGGTGACATCGTCCGCATCGCAGGCTACATCGGCAACTCCGACACCTTCGCCACCGCGCTCGCCGGGTTCGCCGAAGCCTACGGCGACCAAACCGAACACGACCACGCGGCACTCGTCACTGCCATTGGCAAGGAGCGTGTTGAGGCTCTCCAGGAAGAATCATAATCAGCGCATCAGCCTAAAAATAGAACATACCATGACCACCACACCCATCAGTCACACCATCCTCGCCACGCTGGTCACCACCTTCACCGTCAGCTCCGAGTCCTCCAATGACTGGCAGGGACGGCAATGGACCATTCCCTTCAACGCCGGCGTCAGCCAACTGCTGAAGCTCGGTGGCCAACCTGTGAGCATCGGCCTGATGGGCACCCGGTATGTCGCGGCCCCGGCCGGAGCACCCGATTGGGGCATTCGACTCGCCTTCACTTTCCAGTTTCCGAAAAGCCAACCATTCTGAATCCCAGTATTGCTTTTTCGATCTCCCGGAGAAGCACTTGAATCGCCGCAGATGTGGTAAGCAGTATGATAAGTGGAGCTCACATCTTATTAGGGATCGGAAAGTGTGCCCAAGGTGCGCCCGGTTTGGCGGGAAAGCCTAACAAACCCGGTCCGGCGGACGGACAGACGGGCGAATCCGGATTTGGATCGTCCTGCAATACATGGGTCGTGGTCATCGATCTCCTCGCAGTTTCGGCGACCGGCAGGGCCGCGTTTCATTTCGTCACCAGCGGGTTCGGCCGGAAGTCCGGTTCGTCCTTCCATTTGATGTTCTTCTTGCCGTCGTGAGTGCCGTAGAACGGCGCGTTGGCGTCGATCCAGGTGACGATCTTGATGAACTCCTCCTGGGTGAGCCCGGCCTTGCAGGGGTCCTTGCGAATTTGCTCGACCAGCTTGCTGCGATGCGACCCGAAGGTCAGCGGCGGTTCCAGTGGAACATGGGAACTGCCGAAATTGGAGGTCCACAGGTAGCTAACATACCTCTTCTTTGTCAACTCATCGAACTTGGTCAACTCCATGTACGAGCGGCTGAAGTACGTTCCTTCCGGCTCTCCGGTGAGAACCAGGTTGCCCTTGGGTACCGCGCCACTGTGGCAACTGACGCAGCGTTTGTCGAGGATAGGCTGGACGTCCAAGGGGTAGTGCACCGCGCGCGGGCCGGTATCGCCCGGCTGCGGATAGAGCGCCGCCACGCCGTGGGCCATGGCCAGCGGGCGAGCCGTGTCTCTCAGGTTGGGCGCTTTCCGGCGGAACTCGTGGCAGCCGACGCAGGACCGGTTTTCGCCCGGCATCAGGTTGATGAACGTCCGCATTCTGTGCAGTTCCATGTAGTTCTCGTCCAGCGCCTGGAAGTAAAGATTCTTATGGGGCGGCACGGTGAAGAAAGCTGAACCGTCTTCGTAAACCGTGGCGATGCCATGCACATACTTGCTGGCGACATCCCCCCCATTGCTGACAACCGATATCTGCTGGAAGGGTCCCCCGTCGCCCTGTTTGCACGCCCGCCAGGTGTCATTCCAGTTCAGGTTCATGGCCTCCATCACCCGGATGTACTTGACCCGGTTGCGCTCGATACCCGGCAACCCCTGGTACACGTCGTTCAGAAACATCGTGGCCAGCTTCGGGCTTTCCTTTGCGGCCGGCGGGGTCACCGGTGTAATGTCCGTAGGCTTTAGGCGCGGCCGCAGCGGCATCGGCTGCAGACAGGACAGTGCTGGATCACTGTGCAATTCCGCGCGGTTGCCCCACGCGTCCAAGACGTAGATTCCGAAGCGCCCGTCTTTGTTTTTCTCGACGCTGCCCGACTGGTGAGAGACGAGGAAGAACTTTTCCGAGAACGCATAAGGCTCCCGGAAGGCGCCGATGCTGCCGGGCATGGGGAACAGGCCCGGATACCGAATCTCGGGCGTGAGGTTCTCCATCGCGTCGGCGGTGCGCCGCTGGCGGCGATTATCGATCAGCACGATCGGACCGTGCAGCCCGCCGTGATGTCCCGCCGCCGTCGTGACAATCTTGCGGCTGTCCGGGATGCTGCGCGCATGGATCATGGCACCCGGACAAACGATATCATTTTTGTACACGTGGTCCGAGCCGCTGCCGTCGGGGCGCACCGCCCACAGGCTCTGCACGTTGCCGAACCCCTTGTCGATATACTCCCATCGCATGTAGACCACGCGGCCGTCATCCAGGACGCAAGGGTTCATTTCGTTGACCTGGCCTTGCGAAATACACGTGATATTCTTGCCGTCGGCATCCATGACGTGAAGCGTCGTCACCGTCGTGGGGTTGCAGAGCACCGAGCGCTGGGAGCGCGTGGAGACAAACATGATCTTGCCGTTGGGCAGATAACAAGGGTCAAGGTCGTGATATCCTTCCGCGCAGTGAGTGCCTACATACCGCTGCATGGTATCCGCCTCGTCGGCACCGCCGAAGGTGAGCTGGCGCAGGCTCTTGCCCGCTACCCGTTGTCCGGTTTTCGGGTCGATGTCGATTTCGTAGATGCGATAATGTCCGTCCTTGTCGTAACAGAACACCACCTTGGTGGCATCGAACGACAGATCGAAGCGCCCGAACCCCCCGTCGGTCAACTCCGGAACCAGATGGGTGACTTTGCCATCGGCGGATACCGGGGAGAGCAGGCAGAGATTGCGGGCCCGGCTACCCGGTTGGAAGCGGTTCCTTTGGAGGGTATACGTACTTGCGGCGATATACTCCTGCTTGACGAACAGGAGTTTGTCGAACTTCAACGCCGGGTGGTCCAGCATGGCCCGGCGGCGCAGCGATTTCAGCGCGGTTTCAAGCGTCTGTTGATCATCCGTCGTGCCGGCGGCGGTTTGCAGTTGTTTCTTTTCCAAATCGGCCAGTTCGGTCAGGTACTGCGGGCCCTGGGCATACTGCGGGCCGAACGTTTTGACGGAATCCTTGATGGCCAGCCGCAGGGCCTCGGTGTTCACGGCGTCCGGAGGCAGAAAGACGTTGCGATACCGCACCGGAATCCGGCTGAGGTCGAGCTTGCGCTGCGGCGCCTTCCAGTCCTTGGGAAACGCCACCGGCGATTCCAGCGATAGCGTGAGCGGGTTGGGCGGCGGCCCGTTCCGGGTCAGCTTCAGCGTATGCTTGCCTGCGGTGATCGGGATATCGCAGGACGTTTCCCACTCCGCGCCATGTTTGTCCCAGGTGCGTTCCGGCAATCCTTCCCAAATATAAGGATGGCGATCCGGATAGGGCGGCGCATTGCAGGTCATCTTGAGGCAGCACTTGCCCACCGGCTTGTTGTCGAGCAGGATATCCGCCGGATACACCCCGGCCGACGCGTAGCGCACGCTGAGCGTGTAGGTCGCGTCGACGGGAAGATCGATGTCGTACTCGGCCACCCACGGCAGCGTGTCGCCAGCGGTCAGCATGAGTTCGGGATGTTTGTCGCGGTAATCGCCATATATGCCCGGATTCTCGGAAACGCGCGCATTGCCGCGATCGAACTCCCACGCGTTGATCTCCAGTTTGCCGGCCACCTTGCCTGCGGCGGACACCGGCACCGCTGCCAGGCCCAATACTGCCACTGCCCACGCAATCATGATTCCAAATCGTTGCATAACTTCTCCATTTCCAGTTTTAGGTTGTTAAAGTGATAGTACGAATTCGATGAGGTCGTTCAGTTCTTCCGGCGACAACACCTTGGTGCGCCCGTGCAGATCTTTCGGGTTGTACCGGCTGAAGACTTCTTTCATATCATAGGCACGGCCATCGTGCAAGTAGGGGGCGGTGCGCCAACACTCCACAAGCGTGGGGGTATCGAACGGTTTATCCTTGTCCTGCCCATCTCCCAGTTCCAGATTGTACTCCTTGAGGTCGGTGTAGAGCGGCGCCGGGTGGCAATCCGCGCATCCCGCGCGGGTGAAAACCTCCTTGCCGCGCCGGGCGGAATCGCTGAGTTCGCCTTTGACCAAGTGGGGGCTGGGAACCGGCTGCATGCTCTTGACATACTCGTCGATGGCCAGGGCATCCTCTTCCGGCCGCACCGCAAACTGGATGAACTGGATGCCGGCGCGCACTGCCGCGCTCGCGCTTTCACGGATTCCAAGACTCATGGACGGCGGTGTTTGAAAGCACAACAGCATGTTCCGGGTATTCTTCGGATTCCCCATGCCGTCGTTCAGCAGGTCCCAGTTCAGACCGTCAACACGCGAATCCGGGTGACAAGTCGTGCAGCTTTGCCACTGTTGGAAACACAGCTTGGCATCATGGAAGAGCCGTTCGCCTTTGCGCACCGCGCTGTCCTTGATTTCGGGCCCCAGGGGCACCGATTTCGCCTTCGGCTCAGGACTTGCGTCCGGATTGATATCCAGCACCCCGATGCTGTCGGAAAAATACTCCGCCGCATAGGCTGTCGTCCCGATCATCACCAGGTCGCGCGGTCCGTTTCCGCTCAAGTCGAGCCGCCTGCGGATGCCGACCAGGAACGCGAGATCGTTGCACACGTCGGCTGGATCAGCCGCCACCAGCAGTCTGGCCAGCATGGCGGTCTGTTCGATCACGCTGAGTTCATGCGTTCCGGCATGGGCCACGCAGATATACTTGCCGTCGGCCGTGCAGGCCACGCCCCAGGGATTTGCCGCGCCAAGCTCAGTGTCATCCAGCAGAACGGTGTTGAGGAGCTTACGTGTCGTGGTGTCGATGATGGTCAAGGCACTGGTGTTCATCCAGCCGCGATCCACCTGGGTCGGCGGTATCTGGTAGCGGCCCAGCGTATGGGTCACGTACCCGTACTTGCCGTCGGGCGAGACGCATATCCCGCGCAGGCTGCTGCTGCCGTTAGGAAGCCGGAGGGTCGCGCTCACTTTACCTGCGGCGGTGTCAATCACTGAGACGGACGCCGCCACGTATGCGCTGCTTGCCGGAACGTCGGGAAGCAGGTTGGCCACGAACAAGAACTTGCCGTCCGGTGTCAGGGCCGCCGCCACCGGCTCGCGCGTCACCGCGATGCGCACCGGCGATTCCGCTCCCTTTAACTTGATTACCGACACGTCATTGTCGAACCGGTTGCAGACGTACAGCGTGTTGCCGTCGGGGCTGAGCACCGGGGCCATGGGCGTGTGACCCGTGGGCAGTGAACCGGAAATAGTGCCCATCTTCAAATCGACAACGTGCACGCCGCCCGCCGGCCCCGCGACGCTAACGAACAGGCTGTTGCCGTCATCCGCCAGTGCCAGTCCGGTGGGACAGCCGGGCACCGGGACCAAGCGGGTGGTGGCCTTGGCGACGTCCAGGATCGCCACTTGCCCGGCGGTGTGCCCGGCAACATAGACCGTCTTGCCGTCCTTTGCGGCAACAAGGGCAATCGGCGACACGTGGGAGTCCGCCGCAAACGCAGGCATCGCCACCAACACACTGATCATCACTCCAAATATCACTTTGCTCTTTATCATGGCGAATTTGTTATATGTTTGCTCCGGTTCTTGACAGCGATAACTAACAAAACAGCTGTTTTCATCGGGTGATCTCGGGTGCCAACACCACGCGGAAACCAACGATCCCCAGATAACTCAACTCCGGGTTGACGCGGTAGCGGCTGGCGGATCTCATGAACGGATGGATGCATTGGGCCAGCGCCTCGTGGTCCGAGGTCGACTCCTTCTTCTCGATGGCGGAAAAACACCCGCCGCGCACGACCCTCTCCTTGCCGGTAGCGGGGCCCGTGGGATCGGCGACAGGACCCTTGGGATAAGGCCCGTACCAGTCCAAGCACCATTCGTACACATTGCCATGCATGTCGTACAGGCCCCATGCATTCGGCTTGCGCGTGCCAACCGACCGTGTGCCGAACACCGAATCCGGCCCGGCAACCCAGGCGAACGTCCTGATCGAGTCGATCTTCGTGTAGTCGGCCTCGATGTGATAGGGGCCCTTGGTCCCGGCCCGGCATGCGTATTCCCACTCAGCCTCGGTGGGCAGGCGGTACACATAACCTGCGGGCAGTCGCCCGGCCTGCTTTTCGATGCCGGTTAGTTTTGCGCAGAATTCCATCGCCCGGTCCCACGTAACGCATTCCATCGGGTTCAAGTCCGTGAGATTTCCTCCGACGGCGCTTTCCCTGAAGATGAGACCCTTGCCGGTGGGGTATCGAAAGTGAAAGGCCGCGCCGTCGGCGAGTGGTCCGCGTTTGTACTGCCACGCGTCGTAGTTGTAGTCGGGCGGCATCATCAGCTTGTAAAACTCGCGCTGGGTGACCTCGCAAACCCCAACGTAAAACGGTTTTCCGAGCGTGACTTCGTGCGGGGTTTCGTCGTCACGGCGGCGCATTTCATCCGCCGGGCTGCCCATGACGAACTTGCCTGCCGGGATGCGCTTGAGCTTCAGATCCAGACCGGGCACGGTCCAGTCGGCGGCTTCGAGTTGTTTGAGTTTCCCGGCGTCGTCCGCGGCAAACGCGGTGTTGCATGCCAAGATCAGCGAGATTACGACCCTTGCAGATGTTAGTGTCTTCATGAGTTGCTCCTTTTTTCGATAGAATCTACAGACATGGGTTGCATCCACGCGGGGTTTCTCACGCGAACCAGCCACTTTTGCATCAGCGGCAGGTTCTTGATCTTACCGTCCACTTCTTCTTGCGTGCGCCACTGCCAATCGACGCTGGTATGCCAGCCTGTTCCGTCGGCGAACGACTTCTGCAGTTCGACCAGTATGCCCAGGTTTTCCCGCATCTCGCCGCCGCCAAGGATGGCCTTCACGTGGTCGTTGAGGTAATGATTGTAGGCGGTGTTGTAGTATCCCCGGAAGGCCTGATATCGGAAGCTCCGCATCCAGATTTTCTCCGGCCAGTAGGGCTGCATCGCCTCATCGTTAGCATTGGCGAGGGCCGCTTCGGCCTGGCCGATTATTTTGGAGCTATCACTCATGGGTTGGCCCTTGCGGTCTTCGAGCGCCTTCTTGACGGCTTTCAGATCCGCCTCGGCCTTGAGATATGCGGGCGACCTATCAAGCAGTTCGCGTTCTTGCGCATCGATTTGCGTGTTGAGTTGATTATACGGGGCAAGCCGGCGGGCCACTTCGGTCCCGATTTTTTTATTGAGTTCGGCGACATTGCCGTACGACTTTTCGACAGCGGCAATAAACTCCCCGTTCGGCCGCACGGGCGCATCGCGGATCGGCGGGGGGAGCTTGCTGAAATCATCGCTGACGTTGTGATAGAAGACGACGTAATCAATCACACCCTTGAAGCAGTTAGAGCCGTCGCGGGAGGCGGCGAGGAAGTTCCGTTTGGCCGCGCCAGCCGGGAAGGCGTCGCACGGGCGGAAGCTCGTGGCTTGCGCAGCGGCCTTCACCCCATCGACCCACAGCGCCAAAGCCTTGCCGTCGCTCTCGACGCGCAGGCGGGTCCACGCACCTGTCGGCAGTGCCTTGTCGGCCGCCGCGCGCACGACGATCTTGCCGCCGACCATGGCAATCAGTTCGGGTTTGCCTGCGGCGTCGGTCCGCAGCACGAGGCAGTTGGCGGCCGCACTGCCCAGATCCAGGATCGTCTGCGTGCCCTGACCCGCCACCTTGAGTGCCAGATCCACGGTCATTTGGCCAAGGTCTGCAACGCGCGGACACAATTCGGCGTACTGCGTCTTGCCGTCGAAACTGAAACCTTGCCGTTCGCCATCGACCACGAACTGCGGGCGGCCGATGAGGTAGCCGTCCAGGTTCACTCCGAGCCGCATGCCGTAGCGCTTGTCCGCTTCGTGGGTGTATCTATACCAGTCGGCGAGCACGGTCTTTTCCTCCCGGTCCATGGCGTAGTTGACCCACAGTCCGTTCTCATTGAGTTTGTCGGCCCCGGCACGCTTGGGCACTTCGGTCGCTTCTTCCGTTAGAACATCCCACGTCCGCGCATACCCACCGGCACGGGCGTTTTTCTTGACGATGGCCTGCCCGCTGATGCGCGCATGACCTGAGACAATGGCGTCCTCATCGACAACGGCATCATCCTCGACGATGGCCTGATCTAGTACTTCCGCGTTGCCCAGCACCATGGCGTCAGGACCGATATATGCGGTGGCGGCAACGGTCGCAGTCTTGGCGACCCAGCCTCCGCCGTTGGGGTGACGCCGCCCTTCCGTCATGCGGACGATCTCGGCCTGCAGTTTGGGCTTCAACTTGGCCGCTTCCTCGGAATCGTCCAGCCGCCCGATGAAAGCCTCGATAGCCGCGCGATACGCCTTTCCTTCAGGGGTGTCCATCGGTGCCGGCACGGAATCCTTGGCCGCATATCGCATGCGGACGTCACTGAAATCCGCACGACATTCGCGCGGCGTGCCCGGCTTGGCGCCCGTCAGGCGGACCGACCACGGATACCGGAATGCATACCGCCCGCTGTAGATCGCATTGACGATTTTTTCATCACCGCAGATTGCCGTCGGCGTCGCGGCGACCGTCAGCCAGTAGCTTATATCGCCGGTGCTGCGCTTCATGGTCATCCCGCCCTTGGACCACTGCGGGCTGTAGCGGGTTTTCCCATCCGCGCCCACTGCGGCGATGCAGGCCCGCCAGTCGCTGTAGAAATCCGGGTCGTGCAGTCCGGTGAAATCCACCACGATCTCCGCGGCGTTTTCGTTGGCCGTCAGGCGCACAATGTTCACGCCGTAAGGTTCCGGCGCTTCTTCCATGGGGATTCGATAGACGCCGTTCGCCGCGTCCACGGGTTCCAGCCAGCTCCGCGCCGGGGCGAAATACGCTGTGCGGTAGAGATCCTGGAGTTCAAAATCAAAGGTCGCCAGGCGTGCGCCGTAATCGCCCATCATATCGCCAAACCCACGGATACCGTTCTTGAACAATCCGCGTTGCTGGCCCACGCGGGCGACGATCTGCATGATGCTCTGCTCACCCACTCCCGACGGCAGGGCGACAAACCAGCCGTAGCCCCAGTTCGGGTCGTCGCCCATGATGGTGTAGAACTCGGTGAAGCCATATCCGCTGTCGCCGTTGAAGACGTTGCGCCACGGTACCTTGAGGTGGTGGTTTCCCTTGAGCATCCCTGGTTCGGCAAGGCACTGATGTGTATCGGCAAATGCTTCGCCACTGCCGATACGCCCGAGACCTCTCGCCCCGTGACCCCACTCATGGAACAGCCCCGGCGCCCACGGACCGCCGCCGGCGCCCTTGATTCCACAGGAGCCGTACCCCCCCCCAGCGTAACCGGGGATCACCTGATAGCCGTCACGCTTTGTCCCGGGGACGGTGATTACATACTTCAACTGTTCCTCCTGATCCCAGAACGGCATGAGGTGGCCGGCGTATTCATTCAACGCCCACCAGAATTCGGCACACTCGACCGATCCCTTGCGGAACCATTCGGCCTTGTCCGGTTCTTTCTCGTTGACCCACGGGTCGCCATCGCTCCCGGCCTGGCTTCCGGACCCCCAGAGGAAATGCTCGGACTTCACCTGCATGGTCCCGGGCTCGCCGGGTTTGGCGTTGTCGGGGAAAATCTGGGCGGCTCCGTGGCTGTTGACGCGCGGGGTTTTGTCCATGCCCGCCTTGATGCGAGCCATCGCCTTGACGTAGAGGTCCATGATGAACTGCTTGTCCGCAGCGGCGAAACTGCCCTGCGGGAAACAGCGCTTGCGACCGTCGGCAAGGCGGAGCACGACGCCCGGTTCGATCGGCCCGCCATCCCCGTGAAACTTGCTGCTCATCGTGTTGCCCATGCCGCGGAAGGCGATGAGGTGCGCCTTGAAAGATGCCGGGAGGCCGGGCTGTTTCTCGTGCCACGTCCACTCGCGCTCGATCATGCCATCCTTGACCTCAATGATGTCCACGCCCTTGCGCGGCCACCAGTCGACCGTGCGGCGCTCGTAAGCGGTTGCTGCGCCGGAGCCTGCTTGAACGGGCTGGTAGAGGTCAACCCCCGGCTTGAGTTTTCCGCCTTCCGGGTAGCGGGTGAGGTCGTAGAAATCATACGGCTCCGCCCACGCCGCGCTTGTTAGTAAAAGTGCCAGGGCTGCCAGTGTTTGTGCTTGTGTTGTTGCTGTCATGTCGTCCATTGCCGTTAGAGATGGTTGCCGTATGGCCCATGGCCATTATCCGCCGTTTGGCGCATGGATGAAGTCAGCGGTTTTCACTCCCTTGCCGTCGTTCTTGAAAATCAAGTCGATCTCGGTGTCCGCAAGCGCGCGGTTCCATGCCCGCACGGCGGAAATTTTTCCCGGGCTGAAATCGGCGGACATGTCCGGAAGGGCACGGCCAACCTTGAACACGTGGCCCGCCATATCCGGCTTGGTTAAGTTGTCCTTATTGGCGATCACCTTGCCATCGAGCCACAAGCGCGCGCTGCCCTTTTGCACGCTGAAGACGGCGGTGTGCGGTTTTCCGTCGTCGACCTTGAGGCCGCCGGTTAGAGAGCCATGCCAGCCGATGTCATAAACCAGCGTGCCGTTGCGGATGAACAACGCCTTGGCACCCGGCGACCAATGACCCAGCGTGGCGCACTTGGAAAGAAGCGCGCCGGAGCCGGTGCTTGCAAATATCACCGCGGCGGTGAAATCCGCACCCAGATCGAGCTTCGCATCCGGGAAATCCCGTATCGGAAGCGCTGCGACATAGGCGAGCGCCTTGCCCACCGTTTCCTCGGTGGCCGGCGTCTGATAGGCATTCGCGTCGGCAGCCCGCGCCTGCTGCAGGGCATCCGTCTCCTTGAGCGTGAACCTCGTGCTCACGACGGATTGTTTGTTCTTGCCGGGCTGGTATTTGATATAGGTGGTGGCGACGATCGTGCCGTCGGGCAGCAGTTCCATGCCCGGATAACCGCTGTCGCCACCGGCATTGCAGTGCAAGAGCTTGATCCGGTATTGGCCTGGCCGGCAGTTGCGGAGTTCGTCATAAGAGCCGACCCAGGCCACGAAGTGGTTGAGGGTCGAACTGCCGTGGGCCTTGTCGCGGAAAGCGATCACCAGGCGTCCGTCGGACGCGTAGACACCCAAGTGCCGGTCACCTGTTAGGCCCCAAGGGGTGTCCTGCGGCCGACTCCAGGTTTGGCCTTCGTCGAGGCTGAACATCATCAGGCTGCGGCTGGCGTGCGTGTTTTCCCGCATCAGGCAGCACAGCTCCTTGCCGTCGGGCGAGCGGAAGACGAACGGCTCGCACGGCGCCTTGCCTGCGGTCTCATCAGCGACCACGCGGGGTTCGGACCAGGTCAGCCCGCCGTCCGCAGTGCGCGTCTGCAGCACCTTCGTGAGGAACCCCGGCGCGTTGCAGTGATACATGCCGAGATAGCTGCCGTCCTTCAGGCGCACGACCGAGCTGAAGGTCATGACACATTCAAAGCCCAGCGGCTTCATCTCCTGCCACGTCTTGCCCGCGTCTTCGCTGACAATGCGGGGCATGAGCGGCTGCGCTGAGAAGACCCACAGCCGCTCCTTGTTTTGGGGATCTACCATTCGATAGATGCTCGGACAATTCCGGTGCGTTTTGAAAGCCGGCGGCAACTGGTCGTCCATGCGTTTCCAGGTGAGTCCGGCGTCGTCGCTGCGCGCCATTTGACCAGCCGGCCCGCCGTGTCCCTGCGACCAGACGCAGAACATGGTTTTTCCATCCGGCAGCAACAGGGTGGTCGGATGACCCTGGTAAACCTGCTCCGTGCCGGCGGCCACTATCACGTGCCGCCGCGTCAGTTGCGAGATGTCGACCACCGGCAGATTTTCCGTGTCGATCCTGGCGTCGAGGATCTTTTCGTCCGCGGCATGGGATGTTGCGGTGAGGGCAAGACCGACCGCCGCGGCCAGCCAAAATCTAACTATTTGATGTTGATTCATGGTGGTTATATTTTCGGTGTTATCGATCCCGCTTGAGCAGTTGGATGGGCGGTTGGCCGGGCCGAATGCCGTGGTCACGTTGCCAGAGCACCCATGCCGCTTCAAGCGGTCCGGATTGGATTTAAAAAAACCAATACAAAGGGCTTCGGGCGGAGGTACCTAGCTGACAGGGTTTGCCGTGCCGCGACGGCCGCACGGCTGGCCGGGCCGGTCGCCTACCTCCACGCCCATGCCGCCCACCCCTGGCACCAATGACAGAACGCATTCCCCATGACCGTATCATCATCCCCAACGACCGCGCGCGCCGCATGTCAAAGCGAAGTGGCAAAGTCCTGTCACCCCACATTTCCAACATGAAAATCCCATCCGGGAGCCATTGCCGTTCATTTTCTGGTCGCGTGATTGCCGTTGCGATGTCACCGCGGTTCATTCCCAGCCGCGTGTACGGTGGAGGGACCATGCCAAGGCATTGGCACCGGTCGCTACGGACTGCGCTCGCCACCGCGTGCTTTGCCGTTTGGAGTACCATGTTGCCAGCAGCCCAAGCCGGCTCGTTGGTGATTCCCGCCTGGTCGTTTGCCCGCGGCAATGTGCGGATCCATGCGAGTCCGGACCCCTTTGCGGATGCCGGACCGGTGGTGGGCAGCGGACCCGAGCAACCCTGGGGGTGTGTGGTCGAGTACGACATCGATTTCCCGGTTACCGGCAAATACACCCTTCAGGTTTGTTATGCGGCGGCCGAGGCGCGGCCGATGGAAATTTATTTCGACAGCCAGATGTTGGCCGAGAAGTGCTGCACCGGCGTTACCTTCTCCCCGGCGTCTTCGGACGAGCCGGCCGCATGCACATGGAACAGCAGCGGCGCGACATGGGAAGGGCTTTATAACCGGACAAGTTTGCAGGTCCCCCTTCAACTGTCGATTACCAAGGGAAAGCACACGCTGAAGTTTTCCCGTGGCGGACCGCTACCCCACTTGGTGGCGCTGCGTCTGGACACGCCGGAAGCCTTTCCAGAGGATTGGAAGCCGGCCCGCTTCACCGTGCGGGACATCGAGAGCCTCCCGGCCGCATCCCGTGCGGCGTTCCTGGCTGCGGGCGATGCGCAAGTGGCCACCCTGCCGCCGTCCATCAACGAGGCGACCGGAGCCAAAGTCGCCGGATCCCTGTCGATTCCTGCATGGACGTTCGACCGCGGCAATGCGCGGATCTACGCCAGCCCCGAACAAGATGCCGATGACGGGCCCTTGGTCGGCAGCGACCCGCTGACACACGGTGGCGGAGTGGTCGAATACGACATTGATTTTCCGGTGACTGCCGAATACACGCTGCAGATTTCCTATGCGGCGGCCGAGGCGCGACCGGTGGACGTGTTGTTGGACGGGAAAATCCTGGGCAGGAGTTGCTATGGCGTGACTCCCGGTACGGCACGCGTGGAGTTGCCGGTCAGATTTTCATGGAGCAGCCGCTACGCCAAGTGGGAAGAAAAGCCTCTCAAGTTGTCGGTCACCGAGGGAAAACACACGCTGAAGATTGCCCGCAACGGTCCGCTGCCCCACCTGGTGGCCCTGCGGCTGGACTCTCCGGTGGCTTTTCCAAAGGATTGGAAGCAGCCGGCACGCAAGGTGCGGCACCTCGACGGCGTCCCGGCCCCGGAGCGCGCCGCATTTCTCCCGCCGGGTGCCGTGAACGTGTCGGCCCTGCGGTTGGCCATCCAGGACACGATGGCGGAATTCGGCCCGCAATATCCCGATGGGCAGCCGTGCCTGCAGCAATTGGCCGAACTGGAAGCCAGTCAGAGCGCGGCCGAGGGTGGCACGGACGAGGATCGGCAGAAAATCGAAGATGCCCTGGCGGCGCTGCGCCGTCGGGCCATGCTGGCCCATCCGGCGTTGAAGTTCGACAAACTCCTCTTTCTCAAGCGCTCGGCCGATCTCTACGGCCACACCTATCACGATCAGGACTCCAACACCATGGGCGGCAATCTCTGCATCCTCTCGCCGGTGACCCCGGACGGCAAGGTCACCCCACTCGTGCCGGAACTCGACGGCGGGCTGTTCGGCCAGTTCGACCTGTCGTTCGATGCCAGGAAAGTGGTCTTTGCATACAAGAAGAAGGACGGGCCGTTCCACATCCACGAGATCGACATGGATCCATCGACCGGGCTGATGGTGCCGGGCAGTCTGCGCCAGCTCACCTTCGGCACCGACGAGGAGGCCAAGGCATTCCGGTGCAACATCGTCAGCGACGGGCACACCCGCTTTAACGATATCGACCCGTGTTATCTACCCAACGGCAAGATCATGTTCGTCTCCACGCGCGCCACACGGATTGTTTTCTGTGCTCCCGGGGCGACCGTAACGACGCTGTACTTGATGGACGCCGACGGCAAGAATCTGCACCGCGTTTCGGAAAGTCCGGTCAACGAAACCTCCCCCAGCGTGATGGACGACGGCCAGGTGATCTACACGCGATGGGAGTACGTCGACAAGGGCCTGGGCAACGCGGAGAGCCTGTGGTCGGTGCGTCCGGACGGCAGCGGTGTGGACCACGTGTACAAGAACAACACGGTCTGGCCGGCCGCGATGAGCAGCGCCCGCAGTATTCCGGGCAGCAAGAAGATCGTGACGATCGCGGGCGGGCACCATACCGCGGCCGTCGGCTCGGTGGTGGTGGCGGACCCGACCCGCAGCCGTAGCGATACCGATGCGATGACCAGCCTCACGCCCGAAACCGGCTATCCACCGTCCATGGGGTTTCCCACCACCCAGTTCGGCACATACATGGACCCATATCCATTTTCCGAAAAGTTCTTCCTCGTTTCCCACAGCCCCGGCGCCAAGCGCGGGAAAGGGATCGTTTACGGGATCCACGCCCTGGACGCGTGGGGCAACCGGGCGGAGCTCTACGGGGATCCGGAAATCTCCTGCTTCGAACCGATGCCGCTGCGGCCGCGCCGCAAGCCCACGGAGATTGCCTCGCCCGCCCGGGCGGAAGACGTGAAGGAAAACAGGGAGACCTCGCTGTTCATCCAGGACATCTATCAGGGAATGACGGGCATCGAGCGTGGCAGGGTCAAGTATGTACGGGTGATGGGGGCCCTGCCGTGGCTCTGGGATGAGAACGGCATTTCATGGTCGCTCGGCACGGACCCGCATCGCAAGAAGATCTATGGAGTGGTGAAGGTCCACGAGGACGGATCGGCCTATTTCAATGTGCCGCCTAACGAAAACCTCTTCTTCCAGGCGCTGGATGAAAATTTCATGGCGCTGCAGCAGATGTCGACGTTCGTCAACCTGGTGCCTGGCGAGCAACGGTCGTGCATCGGTTGCCACGAGCCGCGCAAGAATGCGCCGGGCACTGCCAGCATCCGGGCGCTGGCCTTGGACCAGCCCGCCCAGACGATGACACCGCAGCCCGGCGATACCGGTCCGCGCATGGTCGACTTCGCCGCGGACGTGCAGCCGGCTTTGGACCGGCATTGTGTCGCTTGTCACGGTGGCGAGGAACCCAAGGGCCGCCTGGATCTTGTCGGCGTACCGACCGGAAAATACAGCCGCTCCTACGATAACCTGATTGGCAAGGGCCTGATCAGTTACCGCGACTGTGCCTACGGCCAAGCCCATGTCCAGGCCGTGCCACCGCTGACACACGGATCGCATCGGAGCAAGCTGATCGCGCAGATTCAGCAGGATCCCTGCAAGGCGAATATCACCCGCGAGGAGTTCATCAGGATCGTCACCTGGATCGACACCAACGTCCCGTACTACGGCACCTACCGCGGCAAGCGGGACCTCCAGGATAAAGACGACCCTGACTTCCGCGCCCTGCCCTTGGCCGGGAAATGAACCACCGCCAACGGCAACGGCTCAGGCAGACTCAGTAAGTCAATCATCACAAGGAAACTTGGATTGGAGATGAGGCATTTGCGAAAAAACATCTTTGACCCTGCCACGGCCCCCACGTTTCGGTGGCCGGCCGGGGTCGTCGAGGCCTACAACCAGGAGGAAGCCGCAAGGTCTAACATAAAAGAACCGCGCAAGTAAAACATCCGCAAAGAAAGAAACCCATGCGCATGCGATGCACAACGATGTTGATTCTGGTGGCGGCCCTTGCCGTGACCGCCTTGTCCCGGGCCAAGGACCAGACACCACCGTGGGCCAAGGTCTCTCCCGAACAGGAGGAAGCGGCGAACAAACTCGGGGTGCCGGTTGCTATCGAAAACTCGGTGGGGATGCGGTTTGTACTGATTCCCCCCGGAAAGTTCATGATGGGATCCCGGGATCCGGCGGCGGAAGTCGCCCGCCGCTGCGCCATGCCCAACGCACAACCCGGTTGGTTTGCCGACGAGCATCCGTGCCATGAGGTGACGCTCAGCAGCGCGTTTTACCTCACCATTCACGAAGTCACACAAGGGTCTTACGGGGCGGTCGTGAATCCCAAGAGTGACCAACCAACGGTCAAGAAGATTCCGGAAGATTTACCCGATGGGTTCAATGGCGCGGACCACCCGGTCGTGAAGGTTGCGTGGAACGATGCGGAGAAGTTCTGCAAAATCCTCAACGCCCAAGCCGGCGAAAAGGGCCGCGAGTACGCCTTGCCCACGGAAGCGCAATGGGAATATGCCTGCCGGGCGGGTACGGCAACACCGTTTTCTTTCGGGGAGACTCTATCGACCGACCAGGCGAACTACCACGGGGGCTACACGTACGGCGACGGCCGGAAAGGCGTCTATCGCGAAAAGCCCTTGCCGGTCGGCAGCCTGCCTCCCAACGCATGGGGATTGTATGACATGCATGGGAACGTCAGCGAGTGGTGTGCAGACTTCTATGGCGAATACGGCAGCCCTGCCGAAAGCGATCCGCAAGGTCCGGCTAAAGGTGACTCGCATGTCTTGCGCGGCGGTTCCTGGCGCAGTTATCCCGGGGCCTGTCGCTGCGCATGCCGCCTCGGCGCAGGGGATGCTTCCTTGAAGATCGGGTTTCGCGTGCGTTGCGCCATTCCAACGAAGTAAGCTCAAGGCAGGAATGTTTTTGCATCGGCGCTTGCTGAGGTGGCTCACGGATGGCTTGGTTTTCATGATAGGTGGGATCCACTCTTGTTGCAGGCCATCCCACAGCGCGTCGGTCACTGGCAAGCGGTCGGGGCGCTCGAAATTCAGGGCGGCCGTGACGCGTTCGCGCGAGGTCATGAGGCGCAGGCCGCGAGGGTTGGCCCGGGTGTTTCTTTGCCGTGCCTGGCTGGCGCGTGCGGCCACGACGGCCCGAACCACGGGAAGTCCTCGAGTTGGGCGCGCAGCGCGTCGAGTTGGGCGGGCGTGGGATTGTCGAGCGGTCGCCGGGCGGGTCCCACGGGCACCCCCAGCCAGCCCATCAGGGCCTTGGCGGCACCGCAGTATCCGATCGCCGCCAGCGAGTTGACCAACTCGACGGCTTGCCGCTGCAAGGCTCGGGCGGATTCGAGATCGCCGCGGTGGAATGCGGCGATCAACTCATGATAGAGCGGGGCGGCGAAGTTATAGGTTGAGCCAACTGCTCCCCGCGCGCCGACGGCGAGTGCCTCGATGAGCCTCTCGTCGATGCCCCATGGCATGTCGAAGCGCCCGCCGTCGAATTGCAGGCATCGGGCGTAGGTCGCCAAGTCGTCGTTGGTGGACTTGATGCCGGCCAGGTTCGGGATTCGCGCGGGCGCTTCGGTTAGAAAGTCGGTCATGTCGAAACTCACGCCGGTGAGGGACGGGATGTCGTAATAATAGAATGGCAGGTGTGGGGCGGCGGCGGCGATCTCGGCGCACCAACCGATGAGCGCTTCAAGGGAACTCGGCTTGAAGTAACTGGGGGCCACGGTGGCTACCGCATCGAAGCCATGGTCGGCGGCGGCGGCGGCAAAGGCCTTGGCATCGTCGAGGCAGTTGCTCCCGACGTGAGCCACCACGCGCAACCGGTGAACCGGCGCCGCCTCGGCCCATGCTTGGAACATTTCCAAGCGCTCGGCGCGGGTCAGCGAAGGGGCTTCGCCGGTGGAACCGGTGATGAAGGCGATGCCCACACCGTGGTTTGCCAGGTGGGCGGCTTGCAACGCCACCACTTCAGGGGCCAGCGAACCGCCGGGATGAAAGGGGGTGTGGGTAGCGGCCACCAGACTGTGGAGTTGCGTTTTCATAGGTGAATCAGGGGGCGCTTGGCGCTTGGCAGTGCCGGACGTCGCGGCCATGCTGCCAGAGCGCCCACGCCGCCTCAAGCGGTCCGTATTGGATTAAAAAAAACCAATACAAAGGGTTTTGGTTGGAGGCACTTGCCTGATAGGGTTTGCCGCGTCGTGCCAATCCCCATTTTCCCGCCCTCCGGCCCGGCCACCGGCGCCTTCAAAGGGTTTCACCCTGCAAGCAATTTTCTGGCAATGGTGCCGGCGTGGTTGGTTGGGTGCGGTGGGTTTTTTATGCTTAACTCCTGTTCCATGCCCTCTCGTTCTGCAGCGTGGTCGCAACTGCCGCCGTTGCCGGTTTCCCTCGGCGTGGCCGGTCCCTTTGCCGGCGTCACTGACGGCGCGCTGCTCGTTGCGGGCGGCGCGAATTTCCCGGACAAAATGCCGTGGGAAGGCGGCCGGAAGGTGTGGCATGCCGACGTCTTTGCGCTGGAAAAGCCGGATGGGAAATGGCGCAAAGTCGGCCAACTTCCGTGTCCGCTTGGCTACGGCGTTGCGCTGACGACGGAGCGGGGCGTCCTTTGCCTAGGCGGCAGCGACGCGGCGCGGCATCACGCGGAAGTGTTCGCGGTGACGCTGACAAACGGCGTGCTGCAAACCCACCCGTTGCCCAGTCTGCCCGTCCCGCTGGCCAACGCCGCCGGGGCGCTGCTCGGCGACACCGTGCTCCTCTGCGGCGGTTCGGAGCAACCCGGCGAGCAGTCCGCGCTCAACCGCCTCTTCGCGCTCGACCTCGCGCAAGCCGCGCCGCAGTGGCGGGAATGGCCACCATGCCCTGGCAAGCCCCGCATCCTGGCCGTGGCGGCGGCAGTGGATGGCGCGTTTTATCTCGCCGGCGGCGCGGCCTTGGAGCCGACGAACGGGAAAGTCGCACGCGTCTATCTGCGTGATGCCTGGCGGTATCGACCGAACCACGGATGGTCGCGCCTGGCGGATCTTCCCGAGCCTTGCGTGGCTGCGGCGTCGCCCGCGCCGGTGGCGGACTCGGCGTTCTTCCTGATCGGCGGCGACGATGGTTCGCGGGTTGGATTCCAGCCCATCGGGAAGCACCCCGGATTTGCAAAATCCATCTTCGCCTACGACACCAAGACCGATTCGTGGCGCAATGCGGGCGAAAATCCCGCACCGCGGGCGACCCTGCCGACGGTTTGGTGGCGGGGTGGCTGCGTGCTGCCCAGTGGCGAGATCCGTCCCGGCGTGCGCTCGCCGGAGGTCTGGTCTTGGCGGCTGCATCCCGGAGGGATTCAAGAGCTTAGCCCGGGGTTGAGGAGCGCCAGCGACGAATACCCCGGGACTCCGGGTTTCTAACAAACGCACGGAGCGTGGCCGTCCCGGCTGCGTCGGCCGGCGCTCGTCCCGAGTGCCGGGTGATGGCAGGTCTCATCTCCGTGACGAATCCTGACCTAACAGGCGGGACGCCCGTTTGCCCTCGCTGCGCTCACGCCATGCCGGTTAGGCCTGAGGCATTCGGATGCCGCCGTGATCACGGCTTCATGCGTTGCCAAAACAGCCGGGACGGCTATCCTCCCTTCCTGCGACCCCTGCCGGGCATGCGCGTCAACTTAAGGGATTGCTCATGTGAGGCCTGGAACGTGGCGGTCTTTTCCACGGTCGCGGAGCGACCCTCGATGGTAGCCGTGGGTTTCAACCCACGGTCTGTCAGATGATAGATGATTGCGTCGCGGCGCGACGCTTGATGCGGCTGGGCGGCTACGGGTCATGCCCGGATTCAAGCGTCGCTCCGCGACGCCGGTTTCATAATGGATGTCGCAGTCCGTGGGTTGAAACCCACGGCTATGGTTCATGATTATATGATATATGATTCCGGTGTTACAGCGTTTTCAACTCTGTTAGGTGCACGGTTTGCGCTGTGCTTGAGCCTTGGCCTTTTCGGCTTCTTCCCGGTTGTAGCCCTCGATGACCTCGGGCGGCCAGCGGAAGACGGGTGCCTTGGCCGGGTCGAAGCCGCGCAGGTGCGGTTCGTCCAGGCGCTGCGCCACGGGCACGTAAACCCACTCGTTGTGCCCGAACGTTTGGTCGAGCAGGGTGGCGTATTCGGGCATGTGGGTTATCAGTTGTTCGCGCGTGGCAATGTGGCAGACGTGTTCGCCCTGGGGTCCGATAACCTCGAACGAACTTTGACCACCGCCGGATTTCGGCCTGATGGTTCCGTTGCAGTTGAACCACGCCTGGACACCCTCGGCCCAGAACTCCGAGGGACCACTGATCGCATAACCGCGGAAGCGGCCGCTTTTCTTGGCGGTGTCGTACAACGCCGTCACACGCGCGGCAAACGGCTTGTCGATATCGGCGATGATACCATGAATCCCGTGGGCGAACTCGTGAACGAAGATGTTTTCCCCCTGCCATGGGTCGCCCTGGAGGTTCAGCACGTTTTCCTCGCCGCAACTAACCGGCCTGCTGCCCAGCCCGCGTGCGCGATACGCCCACCAGAGTGACATCCCCCGGCAGTCGGGCAGGTCGGGCTGCATTTCGCTGTACGCCATCACGGCCACGAACATCCGCCTCTTTTCGCAAAGGTTTTTCAGCACGTCGGGCCGGTTGGCCAGCACCTTGCGCGCCAGATACGCCACTTCGCGCAGGGCGTACATGGAGACCTTTTCCGAACCGGCGATCACCAGGCCGTCGGCCACGACATGTTGTTTGTAAAACGGGTCGAGCGTCTTCCACAGCGCAGCGGCGCTGTACGGCTCATTTTCGGCAGCGGTTTCCGCCGCCATACCACAATCCATCCAACAAAAACAGCACAGGCCGATTGCCAATGACATAAGGCATCCCCGGCGGCATGCCAGGAAACCACCCTTGGGTTTGGCGCACATGAGAATGTGAGGAGTCAATGGATTTCCAGGCTGCCACCTGGTGCCTTCACTACTTCGCCTTGACGTCATAGCAATAGAGGTGGCGGTGATAGCGTTGGTACAAGCGGCCGCCAGTGACGACGGGGTGGGACCAACTGGGGCCGCGGCTCTCATTTTTGATCGCCTCGACGGGTCCTTCTGGGGCGGGGATGCCGAGCTTCTTGCAGTGGGCGACGATGTTCTGGCCATCGGCCACCGGGGCTAACAACTCACCGGTCTGCTTGTATTCCTTGGGGGTGCATTCAACCAAAGCGATCCGACCGTCTTTGAGACTATGCATATAGAGCATGCCATCTGCCCAACAGATCGAGCCTTTGCTCACGCCGAGGACCTGCCACATGGGCTTGCCCGTTTTCATTTCCAGGCAAGTCCATCCTTTATAGTCGTTAGGTCCATAAACATAACCATCGTGGAGGATATAGCCACCCGTCTGGCAGTCCATGAGGACGTTTTCGCCGCGTGCCGTTTCCTTCCACAGTTCCTTGGTGGTGATATTGCGGGTTGCGGGATCCACTTCCAGTTTGATACAGATGGCACCGTGACCATAGCCGACAGCCCAGAACACATACCCGTCATCGAACACGGGAGTCGGGACGTTGGCCTGGCTGCCCTCGCCGTGTGGGTGCGTCCAGAGCACCTTACCGGTCTTGGCGTGAATGCCGATCAGGCGGTCCTTGGAACCCGTGATGATCATGGGAATGTCTTGATACTCGGCGTAACGCGCCGGGACGTAGTGGACTTCGGTCACCGGTGGGGACTGCCAGACGGTCTTGCCTGTCTCTTTATCCAGCGCGACCATGAAGGTCTTCTCGCCACCGGGGGTGAAGATGATTTTGGCTTCGACGATCAACGGGGATTCGGCCCATCCCCAGTTTGCAGTGCCTTGTTTTCCTTCAAAATCCTGGACCGTGCGGGTCCATTGGGTCTCGCCCGTTTTGCCATCGTAACAGCCCAGCACGCCCTTGCCGCTAAAGACATACAACCGGCCGTCATCCGTGGTGACCGACGAGCGGCTGCCGACGAATTTATGTTCATATGCTTCGCCGATGTCTTTGCTCCAGAGGATCCTGCCGTTCATGTCCAGACACGTTAGATAAAGATGGGTGCCCGGATAATCGGAATACCCGGTGCCCACGCGTTCCCGGGGCTTCGCGGTGTCCGCGGCGGACTTGCGGCCATCCTTCAAGCTGCTTTCCCCTGCCGGGGTGAAAAGCTCTTCGCCGCCCGCGGCGGGCTTGCGACCGGTGATGTAGATGCATCCATTGGCAAACGTGGGGCTCGAGAACCCCTGGCCCACATCGTCACAGTGCCAGAGCAACTTGGGCCCCCCCTCGGGCCAACTCTTCAGCAACCCCGTGTCCGTCGACTTGCCGTCGTTCGTCGGCCCGCGCCAACGCGGCCAATCCGGCTCGCCGGCGCGCACAGCGCCTAACACCACCATGAGCGCACACAGTGTCGCCAACACGGCACACACCGGCTGGAAACGTCCGGTTCCCATGGCATGCAAACCAGGCATCCTGTTGATGCAAGGAGGGGAGCCCGCTCGCGACCCGGACCCGCCATGAATGCATGCCGGATGGAATTTGTGATTTCGGGCGGTGCGCACGATGAGGGCCATCGCCCCGACGATCCGAGCTGAGGCACGTGTTGAGGATAGGGTCATGATTTCTGATTTTGGATTGGACACCGGAGGTGCGGTGTTGCGGCCACGTTGCCAGAACCCCCGTGCCGCCTCAAGCGATCCGTATTGGATTTTTAAAAACCAATACGACGGGTTTGGGTTGGAGGCACTTGCCTGCTAGGGTTTGCCGCGTCGTGCCATCCGCCCGGCTTGCCGGGTCGATCCCCTTCCTTTACGCTCAAGCCTTCCAACCATGGAACCCCATTACGGAACGTCTTCACCATGACCGTGCCCTCATCCACAACGACCGCGCGCGCCGCCTGGCTGGTGGTGGCATTGCTATGGCCGGTGGCGCTGCTGAATTATCTCGACCGCCAGGTTCTAGCCACTCTGCAACCCTCGATCGGCGCGGAAATTTCCGCCGTGCTGGACAGCCGGAATTTCGGCAGGTTGATGGGGATATTCCTCTGGATCTACGGGGCGGTGAGTCCGCTCAGCGGCTTGGCGGCGGATCGCTTCAACCGCAAGAAGCTCATTGTCGGCAGCCTGGCCGTGTGGTCGACGGTCACCCTGCTGACGGGCTACGCGCATGACTATACCCAACTCTATTGGATGCGTGCCTTGATGGGGGTGAGCGAGGCCTTGTACATCCCCGCCGGATTGGCGCTCATCGCCGACTATCACACCGGCCATACGCGCTCGCTGGCGGTGGGCATCCACATGACCGGGTTTTATTGCGGGCAGGCTCTGGGTGGTTTCGGGGCCTTGGCGGCGGATGCGATTTCATGGCGCGTCACGTTCCAAGCCCTCGGTGTCGCCGGGGTGATCTACAGTATCGTGCTCGCGGTTTTTCTCAAGGAGCGCAGGACGGACGTGCCCGCCCGAGGTATGTTAGATGAACTCCGCGGCATGGGGAGGTGTTTGTGGGCGTTGTTTTCGATCGGGGCTTTTTTCATCATCCTGTTCTTTTTTGCCGCGCCGAGCGCGCCGGGATGGGTGGTGAAAAACTGGCTGCCCACCCTGTTTGCGCAAATGGACCCGGACACGGTGCGTGCCATGCTGCCGGCCGTACGGGATTTTTCTAACGCCGAAATCGCCAGCAACGTCGCCAAACCCCTCTCCACGATCCTCATCGCGGCATCCTGTTTCATCGGCGGGATCCTCGGCGGGATCGTGGCGGACCGCTGGGCGCGCAGGAACATCCGGGGGCGCATCTATACCGGAGCCATCGGACTGACCCTGACCATTCCAGCCCTGGTCGTGCTCGGTTATGTCGGAAACCCGGCCCTCGCGCTCTGCGCCGCCGTGATTTTTGGCATGGGCTGGGGTTTGTTCGATGCCAACAACATGCCGATTCTCTGCCAGTTTGTGCCACCGCGCCTGCGTGCCGCTGCCTTTGGTTTCATGAACCTCACCGGTGTCTTCATCGGGGCCATGACCACCGAACTCGCCGGCCGGCTCGACAAGGCGGGCAACCTCGCCCACGGCATCGGCTGGCTGGCACTGCCCGTCGTCATGGCGGTCATTCTCATCCTGATGCTCCGGCCCGTCACCCTCAATCGTCCGGATCCCTGACATCAAGGCCCTCTTCATCCTGTCATGCACCCCCGCTCCGCTCCAAGATGGACCCCAAACTCCACCACCAGGCGGGAAGACGTAACAAGGAGCGGCGGACTCCGTTCCGCCCGGGTCCATGAAATGCCAATGAACTGAGGCAACCCGCGTTCCATTGGCATCCCATGGGTGAGGGCGATTCAGGAGATCGCCCCTCCTTGACTTCTTTGTCGCCCTACCCTGACCTGACCCCGTGGTTTTTTTGCATTGACAGGCGCAATGGCCATGCGTAGGATTGGTTCAATGATATACCAATCCGTTGACGCATCGGCCACCCGCCTGAAGACCAAGGCGGGCCAACTCTCCGACTTGCTACGCGTGCGCCTGCACGCCGGCGAGTGGTCCGGCGTCCTGCCGTCCGAGCGCGATCTGGCCGAAGAATACCCGGCCAGCCGCAGCACGCTTCGCAAGGCATTGGCCATCCTCGAAAAAGAAGGTCTGCTCAATGGGTGCCGCTCCACCCGTGCCGGCCGCTCGGTACGGGTCGGCTCGAGAGTGAGGCGCGGCGACACAACCATCAAACGGGTGGTGATGCTCACCCCGTCGCTCAGCAACAGTCCGCTGTTGCTCGAACATGTGGCGGTGCTGCGCGAACTGTTGGGGCGCTCCGGCGTGCAGGTGAACGTCCGCGAAGCGGCTCGTCTTGGCGAGTACAAGCGGCCGGATGCCGCGCTGCAACGCATTGCCGCCGCTCATCCCAAGGCGGTCTGGATTCTCCACAAAATGCCACACGCCGTCCAACTCGCGGCCCACAAACTTGGGCTGCCGGCGCTGATCTACGGTTCCTCCTTCGCCGACACCGGATTGCCCAGCATCGACATCGATTTCCGCGCAGTCGCCCGTCATGCCGCCGGCCGTTGTCTCGCCCGCGGCCTCCGCCAGCTCGCCGTGATTGTCCACCGCACCCCGCTCGCTGGTGACGAATTGATCGTCGAGTCGCTCACCGCAGAACTCGCCCGCGCCGCCGCGCCGCCACTCAAGGTCTTGAAGCACGACTTCAATCGTGAGCGATTGATCGGCACGCTTGACCAGCGGATCTTCCCCCCCCGCGAGCGCCCGGACGCGCTGCTCATCGTCAACCAGCACCATTTGCTCACCACCCTGCCTCACCTGCTTCACCGCGGTCTCCGGATCCCCGCTGACCTGTCCCTCGTCTTTCTCAGCAATGACCACGCCGCCGAGCGCCTCAGCCCCTTGCCCGATCGCTACGACCTCGGCGATCGGCTGTTGCGGCGGCTGGCGGCTGCCGTCCTGGCTCGCATCGTTGGCGACATGCCTGCTTCCGTGCTGTTGCTTCCGCGCATGGTGAAAGGCGAGACGCTGCGCTAATGTCGTGTAATCGGTCGAGGAGCACCAGCGACGCACACCCCGGGATCCCGCGCCTGACAAATCCGCATCCTGAAGGGATGCCAGAGACCGACACGGCATCCTGGATCACGCACCCGGTTTTGCGGCCCGCCTGTTGGCACATGAAGATCACGGGCGAGCCGCTCGTGCCCCTCTCTAACGGGATTTGGAATGCGGTTCCTGAGCGGTGAATCAGAGCCCGGAAACCGCTTTGCATGCTGTGCGCAAGTCCGCTTCCCGCCGCCCCAAGCGGCCCGTATTGGTATTTATAAAAACCAATACGAAGGGCTTGATGCCCCCCTCCCTCCGCGTGATAAGGTATGCACAGTGTCATCCCCACTGCCTGCCGCGCCGCTCTCCAATCCTCCATCCAAAATCATAAATCCTCCATCCAAAATCCAAAATCATAAATCCAAAATCTTCTCTCTTCCTCTTTCCCCCAGCCCCTCTTCCTCTTCTCTTGCCTCTTGTGTCTTCCAGTCTTGCGTCTTCTCCAACCCCAACCCCAACCCCAACCACAACCACAACCCCCGCTTACCGATTACCGATTACCGACCACTGACCAACATCATTATGAAAACAACACTGAATATCATCCAACATCTAAGAAATCATCTCCAGCCCCTCGCCCTCGCTGTCGTGGGCTGCGTGGTACTGGGCCTGGCCGCGATTCCGCAGGCCAGTGCGGCCACCCTCACCTGGAGCGTGGCCGGCGACGGTAACTGGGACACCGGCACCTCCAACTGGCTCCCGGGACCGACAACATTCACCGATGACGGCACTGTCGATGTGGTTTTCGACAACACGGCCGGCGGCATTATCACCATCGCGGCCGGCATGTCGCCGCTGTCCACCACCGTCAGTGCCGCCTCCGGCACCTACACCTTCAGCGGCGGGCCGATCGACTCCGGTACGCTCACCAAGTCCGGCGCGGGCACGCTGGTTCTCAGCAACACCAACAGCAACAGTTACACCGGCGTGACCACCATCAGCGGCGGCGTGCTCGAGGTCTCCAGTCTCGCCAACGGCGGATCGCCCAGCAACCTCGGCGCCTACGCTAGCGGCGCGGCGGGCATCCAAATCAACGGCGCGAGCACGGGCGGCGTAAGCACGCTCAAATACACCGGACCCACCATGACAACCGCCATCGATCGCGGCTTCACCCTTAGCTGCGGCGCTCCGTGGAATCGAGCAGGCACGGTGGACGTGGCGATTGCCGGCGAGTTGAAACTCGGCGAGTGCTCGTATGCTTCCGGAAGCGACGGCAGCTTCTTTGTCACCGGTCTCGGCACCAGCAGCAAATTTTCCATCAGCAGTCTCACGCTAGGGACTGCGGCCAATTATGTGTACTTGAGACCAACAACCGCGAACTTGGACATTGGTTCGATCACCGGGACCAATTCGCAGCTTGATAATATCATGATGGGGTCTCCAGCCACGACTGTCATCACGATTGGCGCCATCACCCTCTCCGGCGCACCGCCCTATCAGGACCATTCTGTTGCAATGTTGGGCGGCACATTAAACCTTACCGGTTACAACACCTTCTCCGGCACCATCCGCGTCGGCAAGGGCATTCTCAAGGTCAAAAGCTCGGACCAACTCGGCACGTGCACAGCCTATAACGCCATCCAGCTCGGCAACAATGACGATCAAGTAAACAGGCCAATGTTGTTGAACGACAGCTCTACCGACTTCACAAGCCGTGGCGGCGGTAAAGTCAGGATGTGGGGCAACGGGTATATTTACGTTGGCAAGGCCGAAGGCGGCTCGGGCCTCAACCAGACGCACACCTTTGGCGCGGCGACGTACGAAAGCGGCAAAAGCATAACCATCCAAGGCGACAGCGGCTACGGCTTGACGTTAGGGGCCGGCACGGTCAACGGCGCCTTCTCGCTCACCAACAACCTCGCATCCCCCGGCGTGCTCACGCTGGCGAGCCTCAACAAGGCCAGTACCGTCGTGACGTTTACCATCGGCGGCACGGGCAACACGACGATTTCCGGTGCCGTCAACAACGCTCTGAATCTCACCAAGAACGGCGCCGGCACGCTGTTCCTCAACGGCGTTAACACCTACACCGGGGCGACGACGATCACTAACGGCATGCTCGAAATCGGCGGCGCAGGCCAAATGAGCAGCGTGGCATCACCAGGCACTTGCGCCGGTACCATCGCCATCGCCGCTGGCAAGACTTTCAAGTATAACAGTTCCGCCAGTTCTATATTGAGCGGCGTCGTGGGCTCCGCCGCCGCCGGCATTGTGATCAAGGGCGGCGCTGGCACGCTGACGCTGACCGGTTCCAACACCTACACCGGCGATACCGTGGTGCAAGCCGGCACGCTCTCGCTCAGCCCCACCGTCCCAGGCGGATACCTTGCGGACGGAGCGGACGTGAAGCTTTACACAGGAAGCATTTTGGACCTCAACACCGGTGCCACGGATACCGTCCGCGCGCTGTATATCGATGGTGTGCCCCAAGCCGCCGGTGAGTGGGGATCGGCCGCCTCGGGTGCCGCGAACCCGAGCACGCTCTTCACCGGCCTCGGGAAGCTCAACGTCTCCACCACCGGCGGCGTGTTGACCTACAGCATCAGCGGCAAGGTGGCGTTGAATGGTGTCGGCTTGGCCGGGGTGACGGTGTCTGACGGCACTCGGACGTCGCCAGCGACGGCCAGTGACGGCATCTACACGATCACGCTCGTGCCCGACGCGGCCACCTATACGGTGACGCCGAGCATGAGCGGTTACTCGTTCACGCCGGTCAGTGCGTCGGTGCCGGTGATGGGAGTGAATGTGACGGACAAGAATTTCACGGCGGCGGTCGCTGTGAGCGGTTACGCCTCTTGGGCGAGCGCGAACGGCATAAGCGCCAATCCCTCAGATGATTCCAACAATGACGGCGTCACCAACGGCGTGGCCTACTTCATGAACGTGACCGGTCTCTCCACCAACCCGGCCATCAACGGCACCACCAAGAAAGTGACCTGGCCCAATGGCGGCAATATCGCCAACTCCGAGTATGGTGCTGACAAACAATTCGTCGTCCAAACCTCCAGCGACCTCCAGACGTGGACGAATGTTGCCGCTGGGGCTGTCGATCTCACCAACCCTAACGAGGTGTCCTACACCCTGACCGGTGCCAGCCCCAGCTTCGCCCGCCTCAAGGTGACCCCGAACTGACCCGCAGCCCGCGCTGCCAGGAAATCACCCGAACCCTAACCAACCCCAGGGCCGCCGATCACCAGTCGGCGGCCCTGCTGCGTTATGCCCCTGGGGCTCTTGCATTCACGACGCGCTGTGCTCGCGGAGGGCTTCGACGACATGGCGCAGCGCATTGGGCTCGAGGGTGGCGGCGTCCCATAGGATTGCGTAGTCCACCCGGCCGTACTGGAGAAGTGTTGTTCGAGCAGGGAGGGCATGGTGGGGTGAATGCTGGAAATTATCAGGGAGGACACCAGAGAACAAGGCACAAGTGTGATGCCCCGAGAAGAACGACAGTTGGAGACTCAAATTATCTATTACCAAGCTCTGCCGACCCTCCGCCATCCTGCCGCGCATCCCGTTGGGGACAAAGTCGGCGCGGCGAGCCGCCACGCCCTACGCGAATGAATTGTTGATGTCAGCAGACCCGGAGGGCCACAAGCATGAGGATTTGCCACCTAAAGCGCATCACATTGCGGACAAAGTCGGCGCGGCGGGCCGCCACGCCCTACCACCTCCGTTCTGGTCTCTTGCAACGGCCTTCACCTCAAAAGCAATTTCTTTGCAGTGAAGATCACGGGCGAGCCACTCGTGCCCATCTCTAACTGGATTTGGAATGCGGTTCTTGAGCGGTGAATCAGAGCCCGGAAACCGCTTTGCATGCTGTGCGCAAGTCCGCTTCCCGCCGCCCCGAGCGGCCCGGATTGGTATTTTAAAAACCAATATGAAGGGCTTGGCACCACCCCACCGCGTGACAAGATACGCGCATGTGGTGTCATCCCCACTGCCTGCCGCGCCGCTCTCCAATCCTCCATCCAAAATCCAAAATCCAAAATCTCTTCCTCTTCCTCTTCTCTTGTCTCTGATTTCTGGCCTCTGGTCTCTTAAATTCAACCTTTCTTCTGCCCCCAACCACCGCTTACCGCTTACCGAATACTTCTTCTCTGCCTAATGATGACCAATGACTAATGACCAATGAACCACAACATTATGAAAACACCAAACCTCATCCAACATCTAAGAAATCATCTCAATCCCCTCGCCCTCGCGGGCGCAGTGCTGGCTTCCGCCGGCGTGGCGCAGGCAGGAGATCTTATTGTTTTAGACGGAACAGCCTGCACCGCGAAGAACGAGTTACGCCCGCCCGCTAATGTCACCAACGGCAGCGGTATGACGGGCACCGGCCCCACCGCAACCCACGCTGGCAATGACCCGGATCAATGTTGGCTTTCGCACTTGGGTCTTCCTCAGTGGTTCAGAGTCGACTTGGGTGCCACCTACTCGGTGGAGAATATGTTGGTGTGGAATGGCGAAACGGGAGTAGGCAACATCGGCGATCACGGCCCTAACGAGGGTCCCTACCGGGGTGTCAAACAGGCTGACATTTACTATTCGACGGACCCGACCGCCCCAGGCAACAACTTCAGCGATGCGAAGTGGACGCTGCTGGGGACGGCAGGCGCACGCGAGTTCGCAATGAGGCCGAATACAACAGCTTCCTTCACGTACACCGACAACATCACTCTGGGCGTGGAAGCCCGGGTCATCGGCTTCGACATCAAGACCAACTGGGGTGATTATAATCATGTAGCTAGTTTCGCTGAGTTGGAGTTCTTCAAGGCCAGCGGCGGGGGCGGCACCACTTACGCCTCTTGGGCGAGCGCGAACGGCATAAGCGCCAATCCCTCAGATGATTCCAACAATGACGGCGTCACCAACGGCGTGGCCTACTTCATGAACAAGACCGGCCTCGCCACCAACCCGGCCATCAACGGCACCACCCAACAAGTGACCTGGCCCAATGGTGGCAATATCCCCAGCGGCCAATACGGCACCCAGTTCGTCGTCCAAATATCCAGCGACCTCCAGACATGGACGGATGTTACCGCAATCCAACTCGACAGCAATACCGACGCCGTCGTCTCCCCCCCCTCTGACGGCTCGCTCAGTTACACCCTGACCGGTGCCAGCCCCCGCTTCGTCCGCCTCAAGGTGACCCCGAACTGACCCGCAGCCCGCGCTGACAGCGCAGCACCCGAACCCCCAACCCCAGGCCCGCCGATCACCAGTCGGCGGCCCTGCTGCGTTCTGCCTGTAGCGGCGGTCTATGACCGTCGCACTCCATCGATCACGCGCGATCCATGCCCCGAAAAAAACAGCGACGCTCATAGAGACGCCGCTACAACTCCGCATTCTTTCGCGATCACGCGCGCTCCATGCGCCGGAAATAAGCATGCAGACCGATGGTGAAATCATGATGGGTAAAATCATGGATTCCGCAAACAATCCACCCACGTCTCACATCCCTGGAAGAAAGAGGAGCCCGGGCGGCCCGCCCGTGATTATCTTTGGCCAACGAGCGAGCCGTCCATTCCCCTCTTGTTTCTGTATTCCTGCCTTCCTGCTTTTCTTATCTGGCCTCTGACACGGTCATTCAAGGGTTGCCATTCGGGCCGGGGTGGGTTTCATTTGGGCATGAATATCCAGACCGTTGTCAAGATTGACCCGGAAATCATGAGTGGCGAACCGTGCTTTGCGGGCACGCGGGTTCCCGTGCGTACCTTGCTGGATTACATCGAGGGCGGCGATACGATTGACGAGTTTTTGGAACAATACCCGACGGTCTCGCGCCAGCACGCCATTGCCTTTCTCGAACAAGCCGGCGAACGATTGCTCGCCACCGCCTGAATGCGCATCCTCCTCGACGAATGTCTGCCCAAGGATCTGGCACGGGAACTCCCAGGCCATGACGTTGTCACCGTGACACAGGCCGGATGGGCCAGCATCAACAACGGCAAACTTCTCCGCCTCATTGCCGACTCCGGCAAATTCGACCTGTTCCTAACGATCATCTGCGACCGCTGACAAGGCGGGCGAAGGGTGTTGGGTGCCGCATGGTGTCCTGGTGCGGATCAAGCCGGCCCCGGCACCGGCTCACAGTTTGTAATAGCTCAGCGTCCCCGCCGTCATGTCGGGTAGGCACCAAGCTCCGGCCCTGTCAAGGTCGAGGTCTTACGTGATGGCTTCCGCCAGGGGATCGGTTGCGCGGATAGAGGATGCTCTTGAGCGCGGAATTGCGCGGCAATGGTCGACGGTGCGGGCGATTTTCGCACGTATGAAAGCTTGTCCCGCCGCGTATCGTAGGTGTTGTGGCGGAATGCCCGTGCCCGTCCACATCCGCAACTCCACCCGCCACCGATGACCACCCGCCGCACTCCGCTCCCCACACTTTTATGAAACATCCGATCGCCGCCACATGCCTGCTGCTGTTAACCCCGCTGACCGCAGCCCCCGTCCTCGACCACCAGCAACTCTTCGACGCCCAGACGTTCTGGGACAACCGCGATTTCGGCTGGTTCGACAACAACATCCCGTTCCTCGACACCCCGGACAAGGAACTCAACACCACCTATTATTACCGCTGGGAACTCGTCACCAAACATCTCACCTACGGCTCGCAGAATTCCGGCTATTCATGGACCGAGTTCATCTGCCGGCCGGGTTGGTCCGGCGCCTACGGCGCCATCTCCTGCCCGTCCGGCCACCAGTTCTATGAAGCCCGCTGGATCCGCAATCCCCGCTACAGCCGGGATTACGCCCGTTATTGGTTCCGCACGCCCGGCGCCCAACCGCGCAATTACTCCGCCTGGATGGCCGACTCCGCCTGGGCCACCCACCTCGTGCACCCTAACAAGGAGTTCATCACCGACCTGTTGCCCGACCTGATCAAGAACTTCGAGGGCTGGCAGGCGAAGAGCTGGGTGCCCGACGCCGCCATGTTCTGGCAAGTCGGCCATGACGACGGCATGGAGTTCAACATCGCCAGCCGCCAGACCAAGGACATCCTGCGCGGCGCGCCCTCATACCGGCCGAGCTTCAATGCCTACATGTGGGCCGACGAAATGGCCATCTCCCGCATCGCCAAACTCGCTGGCGACCAGGCGACGTCCGACCAGTTCCTGGCCAAGGCGAACGCCCTCAAGCAGCAGGTCCAGACCAAACTGTGGGACCCGAAGCGCGGGTTCTTCTTCCCGATGTTCCGCAATGATGAGGAGGACAAGGAAGGCAACGTCGTGAAGAAAAACACGCTCGTCTATGAAACCGGCAAATACGCCGGCTGCGGCAAAGGCCGCGAGGAGGCGGGTTATGTGCCGTGGAGCTTCAATCTGCCGGACGCCGGCTTCGAAGCGGCGTGGAAATTCCTGATGGATCCGGAATACTTTTACGCGGATTACGGTCCCACCACCACCGAGCGCAACGACCCGCTGTTCCTGTTGTCGCCGGGTTGCTGCTGGTGGAGCGGCCAGTCGTGGCCGTTCGCCACCACCCAAACCCTCAAGGGTCTCGCCAACCTGCTGCAAAACTATCAACAGAAGCACGTCTCCCGCGCCGATTACTATAAATTGCTGCGGATCTTCGCCCTCTCGCAACGCAAGGATGGCAAACCCTACATCGCCGAAGCACTCAATCCGTTCACCGGCTCGTGGCAGGGCCACGACATGTACAACCGCAGCGAACACTACTTCCATTCGGGCTTCGTGGACCTCATCATCACCGGTCTCGCCGGCCTCAAGGTCGAGGACAGCGATACCCTCACCATCGATCCGCTCGCCCCGGCGGAGTGGGAATACTTCGCGATGGACAACATCCCGTATCGCGGCCACCTCGTCGCCATCGTCTGGGACAAATCCGGCCAACGCTACGGCAAGGGCGCCGGCCTGCAGGTGCTGATAGACGGCCAACCAGCCGGCTCCTCCCCCACCCTCGCCAAACTCTCCGTCAAGATGCCGCCCGCCAAGGAGGAACCGCCGGACCGGGAGGTCCGCGTCAACCACGCGGTCAACAACGACGGCAACCGCTACCCGCGCCTCACCGCCTCGCATGTCGGACCGCAATCCTCGCTCGCCCTGGCCCAGGACGGCAACACCGCATGGTATCACCTCGCCCCGCCACAACGCTGGACCTGCGCCGGATCTCCTAACGAAACCGACTGGCTCCTGCTCGACCTCGGCACCCCGCGTGCGGTGAATGAAGTGAAGCTCTATCTGCTCGACGACGGCGAGGGCCAGCCGATCGCCGCGCCCGCCGAATACAAGTTGGAATACGCCAATGGCCAGAGCCCGTGGCAACCGGTGCCGGGACAAGCCCGCACCCCCGCAAAACCCACCGGCCACATGCCTAACATCATCCGCTTCCCGGAGATCAAGATCGAAAAACTGCGGGTTTCGCTCCTCAACGCCCCCGGCAAGAAATCCGGCATGACGGAGATCGAAGCCTGGGGGAAATAAGCATGAGAACCACACGCCGCCAGTTCCTGCACAGCCTAGCACCGCTGGCCGGCGTCCTTGCGGCCCCGAACATCCTGCGGGCGGCCAACGTCAACGGACGTCTGCAACACGCCTGCATCAACCCCCTGCTCCCCGCCCTCCGGTCCGGCCCTGGGCTCTTTCAACGGCCTTCACCTCAAAAGCAATTTCTTTGCAGCTCATTCCGGTCCAATTTCCTGCACGACGCACCAAGAATGTCCTTTATACAGCACCCCGGTGATCAAATGGGTGGGGTTCCCGTTTCCGCTGACTCCAACCAGGTCGTTGAACATCGCCGGGCGTTCACGACGCGTCGCCACCCACGACGTGCCGCCCGCCCATCGCATGTCGTGCGTATATACCTTTGGCGGATCGTACGGCGTCCATTTAATCCCGTCCGTCGAGACCAGATGCCCGCCGTGGCGGACTGAGCCGGTGAGGACGCCCCCGTTGTCTTCCATGATCATGTGGTATTGGCCGTCGGCAAAATAGAGATCGGGATCCTCGAGGTAACCCCGGGGAAAAATATTCTCCGCAACGGTCTTGTAGTTGCCGTCAAACGCATTCGCCCGGGCGACATCAATCGCCAGATTGCCTCCCCGGTATGTCCGGTAGGCTAGCTTCAACAATCGGAAATCAAACCGGTTCTGAAAAACTTGACCTAACTACAAACTGTTTGCCCTTTCAAGGACTCTAGCAGTCGTAGGGGTCGTCACCGGATTCAAAGGGGGCGTCTCCCACCCATGGGAAGGAGTCCCCAACTTCCTGGAAGGAGTCTTCTGACTCGGCAAGTGCATTGTCGGGCCCGAAGAGCAGTATTTGTTTTTGCAGCGCTGCAATATCTATTTTTGCACCAGTTCATAAGTCGTTGTTTTTGAGTTGTTTCCACCAAGTCCATGCAGTGCGTGGACTGCATTTGATTATTGCAGCGACCTCATTCATGTTCGCCTTCGTTAGAGAGCCTCCATGGGCATCAATGACCGCCCTAGAAGCCACCGGATCGAAGGCGGATTTGCGGCCCACCTTGTATCGGTTAGGCTTGGCTTCGGCCTCGGGCTCGGGTGACTCGCACTGCTCCCAGCAGATGCCGCCGTGCTGTAAGTGGCGCACGAAGATCGTGTCGGTGACCACGCCGACGGAATCACGCAAACCGGCCAGGGTCCGGCGCTTCGTCATGCTGAGCTGGAACGTGGGCGGGTCGCCGTCGGGCGTCTTGACGCGCACCAGCACGGCGGTCTCGCGCCAGGGCGGAACTGCCCAGGCCGCTGTAGGCGAGGTCGCTGGCGGTCCAGTGGCTGGCCGCCTTCGGGTCCTTGGACGGCTTGCCGGTGTGGTGCAGCAGGCACCAGACGACCCCCGTGCGCAGGCTCACCGCGTTGAGGAGCTTGCAGCAGAAGTCACTGATGATCCGCTGCTCGGAAATCTCATCGCCGATGTAGTTGAGCAACGGGTCGGCCCACACGAGGTCGGGCTGGTGGCGGTCCACGAGCGCGGAGGCGGCGGTGACGAAGTCGGGGCCGGTGCGGGTGGTGTCGCGGTAGATGAAGATGCGTTCGTTGAGGATCGCCTCCTGTTCGGGGGTGATGCCCATGCCCTCGCGGACGCCCTGATACATCTCGGCGAGATCCCCCACATCGTTCTCCGCCTGGATGAGCACCGAGCGCAGCGGGCGGACCGGTGTGATGTTGAACGCCGGCAGGCCCAGCGCCCACAGGATCATGAGTTGCATGCACATGGAGCGTCGATTTGCCGACGCCTTCCGGCCCATAGATGACGGCCTTCTGCGGCCGGGTGATTCTGCCCCGGCTGATGGCCAGGGCACCGCTTGGATTGTTGGTTTGTGGAGCCATGATGGGATGAGGTCAGTGATGGGAACCAGCGTTGGAACGGCTGGTGCATTTGCGGGACGACAGGTCCGGCGGCTGGCAGCGCGGATTCGCCGCGCGACACGTGAACAGTGGCGTGTCAACGTGAACCGGTCAGCAGGCTGCGAAATCGCCTGCCATATCCGATATCGGGTCGACATCGGGTTCACATAGGGTTTGCATAGGGTTAGTAACCCGATGTCGGGGAAACCCCGTTCCCGGGAGACCGCCGCGCCGGAAGCGAAAAGAATTGGGACAGCCCAACGGGCAGGAAGTCGAGCAACTGGTGCCGCAGGAGCTGTTGAAAATGGCCAGGGAATGGCGGAAACACCCGGAGCAAGTCATGGCCCGGCTGGCAGCCAACGCGGACGATCCGGGCTAAGCGGCAGTCTGGAAACCCGCCCACCGCCAACTGCCAGGCTTCTCCCATACGATTGCTGTTGCGTTAGGCGGGGATGTCTGCTTATCCTCCGCTGAACGGTGGCACCAAGCTTGGGCTGCCTCACTTGGTCTCGTCCGCAGCCACCCATGCCCGCCAAACGCAAAGAATCCGCCAAAGACCCGTCATCGTCCGCCACCATCGGCTTCGAGGCCAAGCTCTGGCTCGCCGCCGACAAGCTCCGCAACAACATGGACGCGGCGGAATACAAGCACGTCGTCCTCGGCCTGATTTTCCTCAAATACATCTCCGACACCTTCGAGGAACACCGCGCCAAGCTCGTCGCTGGCAAGGGCGACTACAAGGGCGCGAACCCCGAAGATCCCGACGAATACAAGGCCGAAAACGTCTTCTGGGTGCCGGCCGAAGCACGCTGGTCCCACCTCCAGGCCAGCGCCAAGCAGGCCGCCATCGGCAAGACCGTGGACGACGCCATGGTTGCCATCGAGCGCGACAACCCGCGCCTCAAAGGCGTGCTGCCGAAGGATTACGCGCGGCCGGGGTTGGATAAACATCGGCTGGGTGAGTTGATCGATTTGATTGGCGGCATTGATCTCGTGGAACGCGCACCCTCACCCCAGCCCTCTCTCAGTGGGAGAGGGAGTGAAGAAGCGCATTATCGGGGCGGTTACGATTTCTCCGGCTTGATGAAGCTTGCGCGTGAAATGCGGAAGAAAAAGACGCCCGCCGAAGACCTGCTCTGGGAACTCCTGCGCGACCGCCAGCTCTGCAATGCGAAGTTCCGCCGCCAGCATCAATTCGGCGATTACCTCTGCGACTTCTACTGTAACGACGCCAAGCTCGTCGTCGAATGCGATGGTGGACCCCACTACACCATCAAAGGCAAACAGCACGACGCCAAACGCGACGCCTACCTGAAGTCTCAAGGCCTAACCGTCCTCCATTTCGAGAACGACCGCGTCCTCAACGTCACCGACATCGTTCTCCAAGAGATCGCTTCTCACCTCCCCTCTCCCGGTGGGAGAGGGGTCGGGGGTGAGGGTTGTCAGGACGCGGAAAGCTCAACGCGCTCCCCCAGTCATCGCAGCGTCGATCTGCTGGGGCGGGTCCATGAATACTTCCTGACAATGTTCGCCAGCGCGGAGGGCAAGAACGGCGGCCAGTTCTATACCCCGTCGTGCTGCCACCGACAAAACTCATGGCCGCCTTCACCGCCAAAGTCGCCCCGCTCTACGCCCAAATCACCGCCAACCTCCGCCCAATCCCGCACCCTCGCCACCCTGCGCGACACGCTGCTGCCGAAGCTGCTGAGCGGGGAGTTGAGCGTGGCGGAAACACTGACCACCTGAAATGCGCTTGGGTGAGCGGCCAAAGAAATCTATAATCAAATTATGATAACCAAACTCACAGTGGAGTCCTTCAAGACGCTGGAGAAGGTCGAGATCGAACTCGGCCTCGTGAACGTCTTTGTCGGCGCGAATGGCAGCGGCAAGAGCAACCTGCTGGAGGCGGTGGGCATGTTATCTGCCGCAGCGGACGGCAAGGTGAACGATCAAGTCCTGCTGCAACGCGGCGTGCGGCCCGGCTTGCCACAGCTTTACAAGTCGGCCTTCACCGAACGTCTGCCGCCGCATATTTTCTTCGGAGCGCAAAACGACCACTCCAGTTATGAGGTGGCGCTGCATAACCCGATGAACGATGCGAAACCCTGGCGTTACAAGACGGAGTCCTGGATGCAGGGCACGAAGAATCTGGCAAGCCGGTCGCCCGCGATGGCGGACAATCCGAACACTGAGGTGGGACTGGCCTATGCAAGGGCCATTGAAATGAAGCCGGGCAGCCCCGGACTAAATCTGCTGAATCAACTGCGGAACTTTGTCGTGTTTTCGCCCACGACTCCGGTCCTGCGCGGCACGGCTCCCGAGCCGCAGCCCCGGCAACCGGTGGGCATCCACGGCGGGCGACTACCGGAGGCGGTGGGTGAGCTGCTGGCGCGGGCGCAGAAGCACAAGCATGCTGCCAAGGTCTGCGAAGAAGCTCTCGACTTGATTGATTGGGCGAAGGATTTCCGCTGCGAGTCCGCAGACAAAGTTCCGCTCTCTGCGGCTGCGGGAGCATCGCCCCGCGTCATCCGGTTCGTGGACCGCTACATGAGAGAAGGCCGCAACGTGCTTTCCGGTTACGATGCCAGCGAGGGTGCGCTGTATGTGCTCTTCCTCGCGGTGCTCGCGGCGCATGACGGCAGCCCGCAGTTTTGTGCGGTGGACAACGCCGACCACGGGCTGAATCCGCGCCTCGCCCAGGCTCTGGTCTTCCGTTTCTGCAATTGGGTCTTGGAGGCCCCTGAGCCACGGCAACTGCTCCTGACTGCGCATAACCCGCAGGTGCTGGATGGTCTGCCACTTCAGGATGACCGGGTGCGCCTGTTTACGGTCTCACGCACTTCCAAAGGCCGCAGCAGCATTCGCCGGGTGGAAATCACGCCGCAAATGATCGAGATGGCGAACAAGGACAAACTCACGCTTTCACGCCTCTGGCTGATGGGACACCTGGGAGGGGTGCCAAATGTCTGACCTCCTTCGTGTTGGTTTCGTGGCGGAGGGGCCGACGGATTTTGTGGCGCTGAATGCGGCGGTGAGTGCTCTGCTCGGTGAGGTGGATTACACGCCGACGCTGATTTCGCCGCTCGTGGACAAGAGTCTGGCCGCGCAGACGGGCGGCGGCTGGGCAAAGGTGTATTTGTGGTGCCGCCAAATGCTCGCCGACGCCGGTGGCGACGCGCGCAAGAGCGACATTTTCACCAAGCATGAGATTCTGGTGATCCAGGTGGATGCCGACGTGGCGGACAAAAAATACACGGACGACCAACGCATCACGAATCCGCCGCACGATTTGCCGCTCAACATGCCCTGTGACAAGCCATGCAAAACGCCTTGTCCACGCCCGAGGGAGATTACGGATGCGCTACGCACGATTGTTCTTGGGTGGTTGAACGAGGCTGCCATGCCGCCAAAGACATTGGTCAGCATTCCATCCCGCAGCATCGAGACGTGGGTCTTGGTGGCGTTGTTCCCCGACGACCCAACGGCGGTGAGGCCGAACATTGAATGTCGCCGGGATTGCGAAGTCCGGCTCAAGACGCATGGCTTGATCAAGAGTGGTCAGAAACTGATCAAGGAGTATCGAGCCAACGAGGGCGCAATGGCCACGGCTTGGGGACATGTGCGCGAGCGCTGTGGAGAAGCCGAACGGTTTTCTCAAGAGTTCCTGGCTTTGGTCCCCCCGCCAACTAACCGTGCATGAGCCTCAACAAATCCATCGTCGAAGACGCCGCCCTCGAATGGTTTGGGGAGCAGACTCGCTGCGCTCGTACCCTCACCCCGGCCCTCTCCCAGGGGGAGAGGGAGGAAGATGGCGAGGTGGTGCAATCTCGCTTCGCTCGAACCCTCACCCAGCCTCTCCCAGGGGGAGAGGAGAAGCGCGAGGCCATCCGGCGGCTGAACCCGGCCATTCCTGAGGAGGCGTCTGCCTGTGCGATCCACGCAGACAGGCGGGCAACTCACAAGGAATCGTTGTTAGTTCGAAACACGTCGAAAGGAGGCTGAACTCATGAGCAAAAACAAACCCACACCCGGCGGTCGCGCCAAAAAGAACACCGCAATCTCCCTGGTTCGCTCTTCGGCGGCGGAATACCTCACGTTTGTGGCTGCCAGCGGCGTTGGCAGCGTGGAAGCGGTTTACGCCGATGAAAATGTCTGGCTCAGCCAAAGAATGATGGGGCAGCTCTACGACGTGGAAACCCACACCATCAACTACCACCTCAAAAAGGTCTTCGCGGACAGCGAGTTGCAGGAGGATTCAGTTATTCGAAATTTTCGAATAACTGCCGCCGACGGCAAAAGCTACGACACCCAGCACTACAACCTCGCCGCCATCATCGCCGTCGGCTACAAGGTGAACTCCGAGCGCGCCGTGCAGTTCCGCAAGTGGGCCACCACCATCATCGAGCAATTCACCATCAAGGGCTTTGCGATGGATGACGAGCGTCTGAAAAACGACGGTTCCGTTCTGACCAAGCAGTATTTCGAGGAGCAGCTCCAGCGCATCCGGGAAATCCGCCTCAGCGAGCGCAAGTTCTACCAGAAGATCACCGACATCTACGCCACCTCCATCGACTACGATGTCACCGCCGCCGCCACCAAACGCTTCTTCGCCACCGTGCAAAACAAGCTGCATTGGGCCATTCACGGCCAGACTGCGGCGGAAGTCATCCTCACCCGCGCCGATGCCAGAAAAGACCGCATGGGGCTCACCACCTGGAAAGACGCGCCACAAGGGAAGATCCAGAAGTTCGATGTCAGTGTGGCAAAAAACTACCTCACGGAAGACGAGATGGCTCAACTGCAACGCCTTGTCTCCGCCTACCTCGACGTGGCCGAAGACATGGCGCTGCGGCAGATTCCCATGACCATGCAGGACTGGGAAACCCGCCTCAACCGTTTCATTGCCGCGACCGATCGGGAAATCCTGCAAGACGCCGGCAAAGTCACTGCCGAAATCGAACAGGCTCACGCCGAAAGCGAGTTCGAAAAATACCGCATCGTGCAAGACTGGCTATTCGAATCGGACTTTGACCGGATGATCAAGAAACTGCCCGAGAAAGGGGACAACCCGTGAGCATGCTGTGCACCCTCATCCCAGGGCCCTCCCCAAAGAAGAAGGAGACACTATGAGTTTGAACGAATCCCACGTCGAAGACGCCGCCCTCGAATGGTTCGAGGAGCAGACTCGCGTTGCTCGCACCCTCACCCCGGCCCTCTCCCACGGGGAGAGGGAGGAAGATGGCGAGGTGGTGCTGGTGGGGCGCTTGCGGGAAGCGATCCGGCTGCTGAATCCGGCTATACCCGAGGAAGCGCGGGAAGAGGCGTTGCGGAAGGTCCTGCGGGTGACGACGCCGTCGCTGGTGCAGACGAACCGCGCCTTCCACCGGATGTTGCGCGATGGGGTGCCGGTGGAGTATCCGCGGCCCGATGACAGCATCGCGGGCGATCATGTGCGGCTGGTTGATTTCAATTTGCCGGAGGCGAACGACTGGCTGGCGGTGAATCAGTTCACGGTGATCGAGGGCTCCTCTCCCCCTGGGAGAGGCGGGGGTGAGGGTATCGGAGCGCATCGCCGCCCCGATATAGTGGTGTTCGTCAACGGTCTGCCGCTGGGCCTGATCGAGTTGAAGAACGCGGCGGACGAGGGGGCCACGATCTGGAGCGCCTACGCCCAGTTCCAGACCTACAAGGCGGAGATCCCGTCGTTGTTGCAATACAACGCGGTGCTAGTGGTCAGCGACGGCTTGCAGGCCCGCATCGGATCACTCACAGCCAACCAGGAGTGGTTCAAAGTCTGGCGCACGGTGGACGGCCAGGGTGACGCCGCGCCCGGCACCTTGGAATTGGAAACGCTGGTGCAAGGGGTGTTCGATCCGCAGCGCTTCCTCGACCTGCTCCAACATTTCATCGTCTTCGAGGAGGATCCTGACAACGGCGCGGTGCATAAGATCATCGCCGGCTACCACCAGTTCCACGCCGTGAACGCGGCGGTGGAGGAAACCGTGAGGGCCAGCGGGATGGTGCCCGCGGGCCAGGTCGGCGATCATGCCGGGCAATACTGATCGGGCCAGATGCAGGGCGGCAAACCGGGCGACCGCCGCGCGGGCGTGGTCTGGCACACCCAGGGCAGCGGCAAGAGTTTTTCCATGCTGTTCTATGCCGCCCGGATCATCCGCCACCCGGCGATGCGGAACCCGACGCTGGTGGTGCTCACCGACCGCAACGATCTCGACGACCAGCTCTTCGGCCAGTTTCAACGCTGCCACGACATCCTCGGCCAGATGCCCGTGCAGGCCGCCAACCGCGACAACCTGCGGGAATTATTGGCCGTGGCGAGCGGCGGGGTGGTGTTCACCACGATCCAAAAATTCCTGCCCGAGAAGGGCGAGAAAATGCCGGCGCTGAGCGACCGCCGCAACATCGTGGTCATCGCCGACGAAGCCCATAGAAGCCAATACGACCTGATCGACGGCTTGGCCCGCCACATGCGCGACGCGTTGCCCCAGGCGTCGTTCATCGGTTTCACCGGCACCCCCATCGAAAAGACCGATGCCAACACCCGCGCGGTCTTCGGCGATTACATTTCCATCTACGACATCCAGCGCGCCGTCGCCGACAAGGCCACTGTGCCGATCTACTATGAGAGTCGTATTTCCAAGCTGGCCCTGAACGCCGCCGCGCTGCCGAATCTCGACGAGGAGTTCGAGGAGATCACCGAGGGCGAGGAACTAACGAAAAAGGAAAAGCTCAAGACCAAGTGGGCCGCGCTGGAGGCCCTGGTGGGCGACCCGACACGCATCGCGCTCATTGCCGCCGACATCGTGGCACACTATGAACGCCGCCTCGAAGCGATGGACGGCAAGGCGATGATCGTTTGCATGAGCCGCCGCATCGCCGTGGACATGTACAACGCGCTGATCGCCCTGCGCCCCGAGTGGGCCAGCGCTCCCAACGACGATGATGCTGTAGCGGCGGTCTGTGACTACTTTTCCCCTGGCGGGAAAAGTCGCACGAATCCCGGGAAAGCCAGCGACGGTCACAGACCGCCGCTACAGTCCAACGCCTGCGTGGTCAAGGTCGTGATGACCGGCAGCGCCGATGACGGCCCCGACTGGCAGCCGCACATCCGCAGCAAGGAGAAACGCCGCAAACTGGCGAACCGGTTCAAGGATCCCTAGGATCCGTTCCGCATCGTGATCGTGCGCGACATGTGGCTGACCGGCTTCGACGCTCCCTGCCTGCACACGATGTATGCCGACAAGCCGATGCAGGGCCACGGCCTCATGCAGGCCATCGCCCGCGTCAACCGCGTCTTCCGCGACAAGCCCGGCGGCTTGGTGGTGGATTACCTCGGCCTTGCGGATCAGCTCAAGCGTGCCCTCGCCATCTACACCGAAAGCGGCGGCCAGGGCGCTCCCACCTACGACACGCGCCAGGCAATCGCCGTGTTGCTTGAAAAGCACGGCATTGCCAGCGACATGCTGCATGGCTTCAAGTGGGACAAGTGGACCACCGGCAAGCCCGCCGAACGCCTTGCCCTCATCCCCGCCGGGCAAGAGCACATCCTCCAACAGGAAGACGGCAAGAAGCGCTTCGTGCAGGTGGTTACAGAAATCTCCCTTGCCTTTGCCCTGTGCGCGGCCAGTGATGAGGCGACGGCACTCCGTGACGACGTGTCGTTCTTCCAAGCGCTGCAAGCCGCACTCAACAAGCAAAGCGGCGGCAGCAAGAAGACGCCCGAACAGATCGACGCCGCCATCCGCCAACTCGTCTCCTCCGCCATCACGACCGACGGCCAGGTCATCGACGTGTTCACCGCCGCCGGCTTGCCCACGCCGGACATCGGCATCCTCGACGACCGGTTTCTTGCGGAAGTGCGCGGCCTCAAGCACCAGAACGTCGCCGCCGAGTTGTTGGAGAAGCTGCTCAAGGATGAACTCAAGTTGCGCTCGAAACGCAACCTCGTGCAGTCGCAGCAATTTTCTGAAAAGCTCAAGAAGACGCTCAATGCCTATCACAACCGCGCGATTTCCACGATGGAGGTCATCGAGGAACTCATCAAGCTGGCGAAGGAAATGCAAGCCGCCACCAAGCGCGGCGAGGAGATGGGCCTGAATGAAAACGAGTAGGCCTTTTACACCGCCCTTGCCGCCAACGAGTCCGCCGTGCAAGCGATGGGCGACAACAAACTCAAAGTCATCGCCGCCGAACTCATCACGAAAGTCCGCCAAAGCGTGACCATCGACTGGACCCTCCGGGAAAGCGCCCGCGCCCGGATCAAGGTGATGGTGAAGCGCATCCTCAACAAATACGGCTACCCGCCGGATTTGCAGGAGGAGGCGGTCAAGACTGTGCTGATGCAGGCTGAGTTGCTTTGCGCGGAGTGGGTGTGAATGTTTTTGGTCGTAGGCAAGAATGACCTTGATCGGTAGCGGAGGTATGGAAGATGTGTAACGGATGCCGGAATTCCACACGGATTCCACACAAAATGCTGTATCACGGCTCACAACCATGCATCACCAACAAAATCCAGAGACGCACCAATGCCCATGAAATCAACGATTGACGCACGAATCCCCATGGAACGGACCGTTCACAGTTCCTGATCTCGGTGGAAAATGATTTGGCACATTTGCGCGCGGTTCCCGGGCTTGAATGGTAATGCGGGACGAAGATGACCACGGATGAAGAGGATTACACGGATTGCACGGATTAAGAATTAGGGATGGGGTGGTTTTGGGCCGTCATACCCCAACGCTTGTCGGAAGGAAGAGTGCCAAGTCATTTTCCGGCATTGTCGGTCAATTCCGCGTCAATTCAAAGCTGAGGTCAGGAAGTCTGCCGTTCGGAGAACGGTCCCTGCCACGGAACGTGGTGTCCCGTCGAACACTCTACCGCGCCTCACGGTGCCACCTTCGCCGGCCTCAGCCGTTCCAGCAGCCAGACCACCGGCAAACCTAACAACAGTGCCAGCGCCAGGCCCAGCGTCGGCCCGAGAATCAGATTGCGCGGGACGTTGGGTGACACGGGAAGTTGCGGGACCACCGGTTCCTCAAGCACGATGAGACCGCCATCCGGCATCTTGCTGGAAATGGCTTCCTGATACATTTGGAATCGTTGGTCCGGCGCAGCAGGGCCAGGCAGCCGAGGGCCGACAGCATGATCCTATCCGCACTCGCGCCCCTGCGTGCTGGTGGGCCACAGCATGGGCGGTCTGGTGTCACGCATGCAGGTGACCACCGTGAACCGCGAAAGCTGGAAGGTGATGGGCAAGGACAAGGCGGCGCGGTTCTTTGCCAAGGTGAAACCCGGCGATCTCGTCGATCAGGCAACCCGCTACCAGGCCAACCCGCACGCGGGCCGCGTGATCTTCATCTGCACTCCCCACCGCGCCAGCAAGATGGCTGTTGGCAGCTTCGGCAATCTTGCGGCCAAACTCATCTCGCTGCCGTCGGATCTGACCACCACGCTCGCGCGTTCCGTGGGTGAGTCGATGGCGATTGTTACCGGAGACCCCAGAAGCATGCCCACCAGCGTCACCGGGCTCTCCCCTAACAACCCCTCGCTCAAGGCTCTCGACCACCTCCCGATCCAAGCGCCGCATCACTCGATCATCGGCGACCGCGGGAAAGGCGACAGTCCTAACAGCTCTGACGGCGTGGTGGACTACTGGAGTTCCCACCTCGATAGCGCGGAGTCCGAGTGCATCGTGCCCGGCCCTCACAGCGCCTGTGAGCTGCCCGCCACCCTCGCCGAACTCCGCCGCCTCCTCCATCTGCATCTCACCCGGCACTAACAGATGATGGAAACGTTTCCTAACATCTGGATGAAATCCTGCTGGCGGCGGATGGCATCATGGTGGCGCGGGGGGATCTGGGCATGGAGGTGCCGATCGAACAGATCGCCGTGCTTCAAAAACCGATCATCGCCAAGGCCACCGTGGCCGGCAAGCCGGTCATTACCGCCACGCAGATGCTCGAATCCATGACCACGAGCCGCTTGCCGACGCGGGCCGAGGCCACGCGTTTTCCTACGGCGTCCACGCCATCCACCTCGCCACCGCCCCGGACGATTGGCGCGAATTTGCCGCGACTTGGCCTCGTGATCACGGGTTGCCCTGCCGCCTCGCCATCGTGGTCGCCGGTCCTTCGACCCAACACCCTGACGCCAACCTCCGCATCGGATTCCTGCGTTACCCATAAGGCAACTCACTGCGGGACATGCATCCGATATGGTGCCGGAATTGGATTTGGGCTTGATCTGGTGTCGGCGGGGGTGGTATTGGTTCGGGCGAAGTGAGCGTCAAACCACGGAATTTCAGAACATGGCTGCTGTGTTCGTGTCTTGCGGGGAGTCCCGCCAAGGCGCAAACCGAAGCGGATGTGGCTGCGGAGTTGCGCCAGGAACTCAAGGCCCTGCACAACGATTACGAACAACGCATCGCGCAACTCGAAGCCCGCATCAGGGACTTGGAGAAGCACACCCCGCCCGCACCACAGCAGGCCACCCCGCCCGCCCGCCACCGTCCCCCGGCCAAACCAAAGCCGCACGAGCCCAAACCGTCCCCCGCCGCCGCGCCGGCAGCGCCGCCGGTCGCGCATGACCCGTCGGCCGGCACTGCGGCCGCGAGCATGAGCCGGCAGGCCCGGGAGCGGTTCGGCGGTGACACCGAAACCCGCGACCTCGCCCCGCAAGCGGACGCCGCAAAATTGTTAGACAAGCGGATCGAGGACATCCTGGAGGGCTATCTCGACATCAGCGGTTATTTCCGTGCGGGTTACGGTCGGTCGGACGAGGACGGTCCGCAACGGGCGTTCGGACTGCCCGGCGTGAGCAAGTATCGGCTGGGCAACGAGGCCGAGAACTATGGCGAGATCAACTTCGCGAAGACCTTTTTCAAGCCGGGCGCATTCACCCCCGGCGGGCATGCGCGTCAAGTTAAGGGCTTATTCCCTTTAACCACGGGCTTTTTCGGCTTCACGCGGCGGAGAACGAACGTGTTCCGGTCTTCCACCAGCCATTCCATCTCCTCTCCCTTCTCGATCTGCGCCGCCTCCGCCA
>JAPLUI010000257.1 GCA_026397725.1 Verrucomicrobiota bacterium
CGGTGTAACTGGCAATGGTGACATTGTTGACGTCCTTGGCGGTGAGGGTCACGCTGAACGCCACCCCCGCGACCTGGGACGGCGCGATGGCGGAGACGGCGTAGTGATGCACGTCGTTGTCGAGCACGTTCGTCGTGCCGCTGGCGTCGGTGAAGCCGGTGGCGCTCGCGGTGATCGCTATCGCCTGTGTTCCGTCGGTCAGCGTGTTATCCGGGGCGGTGAGGGCGAAGGTCGCGGAGGTGGCTCCGGCGGGGATGCTCACCGTGGCCGGCATGGTGAGGCGAGAGGTGGTGTCCGAGGCCAGGGTGACGGTAAGGTCCGAGGTGAGCGTGCCGGAGATGGAGACGGAGCCGCTGCCGGAGCCGCCTTCGGTCACCGAGGAGGGAAGCGTCAGCGCGAGGTTGCTGTTCTCGTTGTCGGTGATGCTGATCGTCGTGGTGCCGTTCGTCCAGTTGGCGACATGCGCGGTGATCGTCGCGGAATGCGTGCCGTTGATCTTGTTGTCGTCAACGACGGTGATCGTGAAAGCTGCCGAGGTTTGTCCCGCTGGGATGGTCACGGTGGCTGGAACCGTAAGCACCGCCGGGTCGCTGGAGGTCAGGTTCACGGAGACCGCGCGGGCGGGTGCCGCGCTCGCCGTGACGGTTCCCTGCACGGTGCCCGCGCCTTCGCTCGTGGTGGCCGGGGCGGTGACGGCGAGCGTGGCGGTTTCATGGTCCTGAACGGCGAGTACCGCCGACCCGACGGGATAACCGGTTGCCGTCGCGGTGATGGTGGCGTATTGCGTTCCATCCAGCACCGCGTCGTCAAGGATCGCGATCGGGAACGTCGCTGACGTTTGTCCTGCGGGAATGCTTGCGCTCGCGGGCACGGTTGCCTCGCTGGTATCGTTCGAGGCGAGGCTTACCGTCAGGTTGCTCGTCGGCGCGGGCGACACGGTGATGGTGCCGGTAGCGGATGCGTCTCCTTCGGTGATCGGGTTCGGGGAGATGGCCAGGCCCAGCGTGGTTGACAGATAGGCGCTGAAATCGCTTTCAACAAAACCGGCAGGCACGCCGCGCCCGCCCGAAAGTCCGATCAGGCCGTCCGTGGCGGCAATGGCCAGGCAGGTGATGCGGATGCGCCCGTCGAAGAACATTTCAATCTGGAAGTTGTTAGAGTTCGACTTGTAGTATTCCGGCACCCCCTGGAACGTCACGGCAACGCGGTCCGCGAGTTGTTTCCAGGTGACGGTGCCGGCGGAGCCGGGATTCAAGTCGTCGAACAGCGCGGAGATGCGCGGCTTGCTAAAGTGATCGGCGAGCGATTCGGTAAAGGTCGAGTCTCCGGTGCCGAAGGTCACGTAGCCATTGCTGCCCACATAGAAGGTCGGGTAGGTCACGCCGTAAAGGCTGACCAGCACGCCGCCGGCAGGTGTGACCTGCACGTGAGAATCGTCACTCAGCGTGAGCGAGGTGCCGCCGGTGGGATCGGTTGGGAAGGCGCTCGCCGACGTGCGTTGCACCGCGTAGAAGCTGACCAAGCCGTTGGGTGTGAAGAGAAAACTCTGGTTGCTCACGTCGTTGGCCGAGGGGTCGAAGAGTTCGGTGAAGTAATCCGTCGGCGCGGCCACGTTGAACGCGTTGCTCGCCCCGGTTCGCCCGGCGTTGTCAGTCACCGTGAGCACGACATTGGGGTCCATCGCGTTCACCGTCACGGTGCCGGTCCAGACTCCGCTGACAAATCCGCTGGCGCCGGTCGGGGCAATGGACAGGGTGCCGGATGAGCCACTGGCGGTGAGGCCGGGCGTGCCGGTATAGGTGGTGACCGTGGCATTGCTCGCGTCCTGCGCGGTGATGGTGACGCTGAAGGGCGAGCCTTGGTTTTGCGGCGATGCGATGGTCGCGAATGCATAGTGATGGGCGTCATTGTCCCGCACGGTGGTGGTGCCGCTGGCGCCGAGGAAACCGGATGCGGCGGCCGTGATCGTCACGAGCTGGGATCCATCCAACAGCGTGTTGTTCGGCGCGGTAAGGGTGAAGGTCGCGGACGTCGTGCCCGCGGGGATGCTGACCGTGGTCGGCACGGTAAGGCGCGGGGGGTGTCAGATGCCATTGAAACAGTGAGTGGTGTGGTGAGCGTGCCGGAAATGGAAACGGTGCCACTGCCCGTGCCGCCTTCGATAACTTGTGCCGGAAGAGTCACCGCCAGGCTGGTGGCTTCGTTATCGGAGATGTTGATTGTCGCGGTGCCGTCCGTCCAGTTCGCGACATGGGCGGTAATCGTTAGCGCGTGCGTGCCGTTGATCTTGTTGTCATCAACGATGGTGATCGTGAACGGCGCCGAAGTCTGGCCAGCGGGAACCGTCACGGTCGCCGGCGTCTGGGCGGCACTCGTGTCGCTCGAACTCAAACTCACGCTCACCGCAGTGTCCGGTGCCGCGCTCACGGTGACGGTGCCCTGCACCGTGCCGGCACCTTCGTTCGTGGTGGCCGGGCCGGTGACGCCGAGCGTGGCGTGTTCGTTGTCCTGCACGGCGATCACGGCTGACGCGTCGGGGTAGCCGCTTGCGGTGGCGGTGATGGTGGCGTATTGGGTACCGTCCAGCTCCAAGTCGTCGCTGACCGTGAACGGGAAGGTCACGGACGTTTGCCCGGCGGGGATGGTCACGGTCGCCGGGACGGCCGCCTCCGTGGCATCGCTCGAGGCGAGGCTTACCACCAGGGCACTCTCCGGAATTGGAGTCACGGTGATGGTGCCGGTGGGTGCAGCGTCGCCTTCGGTGACCGTGTTCGTGGATAGGCTCATGGCCAGTGAGATGAGTGGCGTGCCGAGAATTTCGATGTCATCGAGATTCCAACCGGAGAGGGGGTAAAGATCGGTCAAGGTGACGATCTGATAGCCCCAGCGGACAAAGACGGTGCTGTGGTTGTCCGCCACCGCTGAGATGTCATAGGTCACCGTCGTCCAAGCACTGTCAGTCGTTAGCGCGGCAGGATTTTGGTAAACACTGGTCCAGATGGTTCCGTTGTTGGACACCTGGATCGTCGCGTTGGCGTAACCATACCAATCAGTGTTCAGCCACCGCTTGAAGCGCAGTTGGCAGGATGACTTGTTAGTGAGATCAATGGCACTGGTGGTCAGGTAATACGGACCGCCCACGGCGCTCGTGCTGTAATCCCCATTCAGATTCACGCCGAAGACGTTCGTGCCAGTCGCGCCAGACGTTGGATCCGGCTGGCCATAGGTGGCGCCACCGCCGCCGGTGGGCGTGCCGAAGGCCCACTCGCCTTGGCGCGTCCAGCCCGGATCGCTGTTCAGATCGAACAACACGGCACGCGGCGGAAACGCGGTGAGCGTGGTGGCACGCGGGATGGTTGCTCCGCTGGTGACGTTGGTGAACGTGGTCGTGGCGGAATGGGTGCCTGCCGCAAGCGTATTGGCAGAGTTCGCCAAGCTCACCGTGACGGTGGTGTTCGCGCCTGCCGCAAGGGTCCCCGAGGACGACGAAATTCCGAGCCACGTCTGGTTGGTCGAGGCCGTCCAATTCATGCTGGACACGCCGGTGTTGATGAGCGTGTAGATCGATGACGATGGGGTAAACGGACCGCCCACCTGGCCGGCGGAGGCGAACGTGGCGACGGGTGACACCGCGAGATCGTCCGGAATGTCATAGGATTCCACCACGCCGGTGGACGTGGAACTCGCGGGCACAGTGGCGGTCGCTCCCATGCCGCGTTTGGCGAAGGCGGCCCACAGTTCGATATAGTTGCTACCGCCGTTGTTGACCAAATCCGCCTGGATGATGTAGTCCCGTGCTTGGAGGTAAGTGGGATCGACGGGCGAAAGCTTCATCCCGTCCGTCACCAGTTGCAGCATCATCTGGTTGCCTGCCACCGCACCGAGCTTGTTGACCAGATTGGCACGCGCGTCCCACAGCGCCACGCACCAGACCTCACCCATGTTATGCAACTCATTGGCCGTCGAGCCGATGATCGGGCTTTGCGGAACGCCGGCATGCGAACTGGCCTGCGTCGGGTCAATATCCTTCAGTGTCAACGGATTGATCGTCAGGTCTGTCGAATATGGATAGCGCCGGATGCCGTAGTAGTAATTCTCAGTCAGGCCGCTGAGTTGGTAGGTCGCGTAGCTGCCCGCGGCATAATTGCCGTTCACGGCATCGCCCGGCTGGCTCAGCAGGCACATGGAGTAGAAATCCGACCAGCCCTCGCCCATGCCCTTGGATTGCAGTTGACTCATGCCCGCGCCGCCGCCCACCAGCCGGCTGCTCAAGCCATGGGTGTATTCATGGAGCACGATCTCGGCGTCGAGGGCACCGTCCCGAGCCGGGCTTGGCCCGGTGAATACATACATTTGCATGCGCCCCGGAGAACCGTCCGACGGGGTGGAAAAGCTCGCGTTGTCCGTATCATCGCCGTCTTGGGCATCCGCCAGCACCGCATCATTTCCAAATCCGCCCCGCCCGAAATTGGTCTGTTGGAAATTGCCCGCGCTTTCCGTGAATCCGAACTCATACATTTTATCGTGATACCAATTGCACAGGTAGAACAACTGGGTGACCGTGGCGTCCTGATACGTTGAGGGTGCCAGTGCAAGGTCCATCGTGAAATCGAAATTGCGCGTTGCCGAGGTGGCATGAGTGCCCGTGCCATACGTGGGATTGGTGTTGCTCAAGTCGAGATGTGAATCCACATTGTTGCCGTAGGTTGCCGTGCCACCGTCGTCCATCCAGCCGTTGGGCGAGGCGGTCGCGTCAAGCGCCTGGGTGGTGATCAGATTGCGGCTCACCGTGGCCGCTTGGGTGCTCGCGGGCGTCATCAAACCAGGTGACATCGGCGCGGGGCTGTCAAACGGCTGAAGCGTCGTCTCATCGGCATAGACGCGGTAGCTTGCGTCGCTGATGTTGCTGGTGAGCGATGTTCGCATGAGCACTTCGCCGGTTTGAGCATCCACCAGCACGCGGAACATTTCGTTCTGTTTGAGACTCATCAACGTCACGTCCCATGTGAGTCGGGAAGTCGTCGCGTTCATCGGCAGCCAGGCAAGCAACGCCATGGTGTCCGAGAGCAGCGGGACGCTGAATCTCTGCTTCCGCTCAGGCCCTTCAGCCGCTGAGCTGGCTGCCGCCTGTTCGGGTGCAATCTGATCGCCAAGGTTGGCTGCGGCGAGTGATACCGCTTGGTTCACGTTGATCGGCGGCTGCGCGACCAGCGCCGCCCGCCGCCCGACGTCCATCCCCGTCGCGGCGGCGGCATCCTGCAGGAAATGACTGCCCAGTGCCACCAGCGCGCCGTCCTTCGTCACGCTGGCCTTCAGGATCGTGTTATAGAGCGGGATGCCATCGACTTCCTGTTGCCAGACGGTGGTGCGCATTCCGTTATGTGCGGACACATCCTCGCGCGTGACCCGCGTCTGCGTGAAGGCGCTGGCATCGTGTCCGAACAAGTGCGCATTGGCATCAATGAACTCCTTCACCGGGGCGTTCACATCATCGCGGGTTGGCGTGGATTTTGAGAGAAATTTGCCCGTGGCCACGATGTTGCTGGGCGCACCGGAAAGTGGATCAAAGTCCACGGTGATGCCAGGCACCTTGTTGCGAAGCGTGTCGAGTGCCGCGAGTTGTGGTGGCGAGCGCGGGACCACGTGGGCATCACGTTTTGAGAAATCCGGGAGTTTGGGTTTGCCTGGTGGCTTGATCTGTTCCGCAGTGCTGGAAGTGCTTGCGGTTGGCGCTGTGGTGACCGTATCCGGAGGAGCATTTTCAGCCGCCCCGGAGGCAGCCTCTGCGGCCGAGGGCGGCCGGTTCGGAGATGCAACTTCAGTGGTGCCAGCTTGGTCTTGTCTGACCGATGGCGGATTCTGCAAGCTCCAGGCGATCATCGCGAGCGCAATAAGACCAAGCATGGCAGCGATGAACGGCCAAGCCTTGAAATGGCCGGAAGGTGGCAGAGCGGACATGGATGAAGGGAGAGAGGACATGGTTGGGGGAGGGGATCGGGATGAGGTGAGAGTATTGCCAGCAGTCTGTCGGACTTAGAATCCCAACATGTGAAAACGAAAGCGGGGCTCGCAGCGCGGGAACCAGGAGGGTGCGGGGGGCAGCGGGGCCAAATGGCCGCAAGACCGGAGCGCGAAGCAGCGGATTCTTGTTGATGGAACTTGCGGGTTCACGGTCTGGATGGGGTGTTCGAGTTGTCGGATTCAGCGAATGAAGTGGTTGGCGCTGCCTGCCGGCAGCGGGCAAGCTGAAGGGTCGGCGGCTTTCGCCAGGGCATGCCGGGAGTCCGGGTGGTTGTGGGATACCCACCACCCCCGCCGGTGCGGATGAGCGCCGCCGGGCTTCCCATCCGTCGGCGTTGGGCCAGCCAACAACCCGGGCTTGCCCAGCATCCCCAGAAGGAGTTGCGGGAGAACGCAGACCGCCTGGCTGACTGAATCGCATCGAATTTTCCGGATAGGCTGGGGGACTAATCGCATCCGATTCATCGGATCAGCGCCCGGAGAGTGGCCAAACTGGCAAAATCGGCAAGTCTTTTCTTCACGACTTTTCTTCACGACATGATCAAGTGAGAGCAAGACCTGACCCCGCATCGGCACTGCTGCCGCCCGAAAACCCATGCGCGGATGATTCACGAATTCGTCTGAAACGCCACCAAGTGCCGACTCATTTTCCGCCAGGATCAGGAACTGTGGCGTGGCTCGTCGGAGCGGCGAGGATGGCGAGTGCGGCGGTGAACCATCGAGGGGCGGCAGGCATGGTTCATTAGGATCTTGTTGGGGTTGGTTCGTTCATCGGATGGCTGCCGCACTGGTCCCCGGCGGGCGGCGCGATGTTGTCGCCGGTGCAGGCGGTTCGCTAATTCGAGGAGATTCGGCATTCCGGGCTGCCAACGTGCGCATGTTCTCAGGGCTCCCATTTTCCAACAACATCGCGGCCAGGGGCGCGGCCCCTTGACCCCGGCGTTGTATTCGTCATTCGTGGTTCGTCATTTTATAGACCGCTGCGCTCCCGTCACTTCATTGCGGCGCTCGCTACCGCTCGCTTGCCATTCAGTTCCTCTTGCGCCGCCACTGGCTGCTGCTAGGGGACTGAACTGCGGGCAAGACGGAACCCCACGTAGCGGTTGCTGGAGACGGCCGGGTCGTAGCCGCTGCGGGACCCGACGCGGCAGAAGTACGCGAGGCTGTACCAACTGCCGCCCCGGTTCACCCGGTCCGTGCCCGAAGCAGCACCCCGAGGATCGCTGCCCGGGGATGATGAGTAATAGTTGCTGGAATACCAATCCCAGCACCACTCCCACACGTTCCCCGTCATGTCATACAACCCATACCCGTTCGGCGCAAAACTCCCTACCGGCGAGGTGTAGGGATAGTCGCCCGTGGCGTAGGTCGGGTGCCAGCCCTGGTTCTGCGGGGATTCGTAGAAGTAGCCAGCGTTGTAATAGTTGGCGTAGGTATGGTTGATGGTGTCGCCCCACGGAAATCTCATCCCGCTCAAGCCGCCACGCGCCGCTTTTTCCCACTCCGCCTCCGTCGGCACGCGGTAGCCATTCGCCGCCCAATTGCAGGCCGGTGCGCTGCTGCCCGTCCGATACACCGCCCCGGATGCCGTGTAGCACGGCGTCAGCCCCTCCTTCTCGCTGCGGGCGTTGCACCACTTCACCATGTCATACCAGGTGATGCTGTGAACCGGGTACGTCGGCCCCTTGCTGCAATTTGTGCCACCTGATTCGGAGCCAATTGCCAAATCCGGGTAGCCGTGGGTCAGGCCCCACGCTCTAACATCATCCCACAGGGTCTTGCTCACCTCGTATTTCGCCAGGAGGAACTCGCTCACATACACGCTGTGGATCGGCAGTTCATCGGAATACCCGTCGCCGCTGGCAGAGAGCGCGTTGCCCATCTGGAAAATTCCCGCCGGAATGAGCGCGAAACCTGCCGGGACGGGGGGCTGGGTGCTGACCCGGAAGTATCGCTGTGGCTGGAGGCCCTGCCCCGGGAGCGTGGCATGGTTTTCGGCACCCGTGCCGGTCATGGTCGCCAGCAGCTCCCAGTCCTGCAAGTCCGCGCTGCCTTGGATATAGTATAACACCCCTGCGCTGCCGGTGAACCCGAGGATTACGTCGTTACCGGTTTTCTCCAGATAACTCACTTGCATGGGCTCGGTTTCCGGAATGAAGCGGGTGCGCAAAGTGTAGGTGTCGGTGGGGTTGGAACCGGAACCCTTCACCCGGATGAAATAGTCGCCGGCAACCACTCCCGCAGACACGCGGAAGTTGGCTTGGAGGTCGTTGTTATCGTCTTCATCCAGCAGGGTACGGCTGTTCCCGTAGAGGTGGCCGTAGGTATCGGTGGCACCTTCGCTCCAGGCAATCAGGATGCCCGGCCCCGGCACCGTCACCCGGAAGAAATCCTCGTCACCGGGGGTGATAATTCCGGGCGTGCCGCTGGTGGCGGCGGCGGCCGGAAGCGGCGTGGCGGTGGCGAAGCCGTCGCCATGGTCGTCAGTGAAGTTTTGTTCAAAAACCAGCGACCAGGAGGCGATGGAGCCGCCGTCGCGAGCGGGATAGTCATCGCTTGCAAACAGCTTCCAGATGCCGTTGACGCCTCCGGCAGCCAGGGCCAGCAGGTTGGTGCCGATTGCTCCGGTGCCGCCCGGCGGCAGGGCCTCGCCGGGCTCATGGTTGGCAGGGCGATAGGTGCCCGCCGTGATGGCACTCGCATCGGGGATGGCGCTGGCCGCAGCATCAGCAAAGGCGAGATCGAGATTGGTCAGGGGGAACGAGCCACCCGCATCCGACATGAGGGCACAGACCCGGCCGCTTGGCGAGACCAGGAACAGGTCCAGGTCATCCGGATAGGTGTGGGAGACCCCGGTGAGTTTCACCCGCAAGGCCGACACTCCTCCCATGACTCCGGACACCGCAAGGGTCGATGGATAGGGCGAGGCCTCGCCGGACAAGCCAGCGGCGGGAATCGTGAGGCCACCGGTGCTGGCGAACTCGTCCGGGGTGTATCCCATTCCGCTCAGGGAAATATCGAAGGGATTCTCGTCGGCGTCGTTGCTGGCAAGGTGGATGGCGGCGGGGTGCCAGCCGGCGCCACCCGGGGCGAAGGTAACGCATAAGGTGGTGCTGGCACCGGGTGCCAGGGTGGTGGTGCCGAGAGCCCCGACGGTGAAGTCGGCGGCGTGGCTGCCGTCCGTGGTCACGGCCAGCCCGGTGAGGTCGCCCGTGCCGAGGTTCCTCACGGTAAAGGTTTTGGTCAACACACTGCCGAGGAAGACGCTGCCAAAGTCGATGCTCGCGCTGCCGTCAGTGAGATCGGTTCCGCTTGGCTGCTCGACGGCGATTTCGGGTGTCGGCGCCGGCACTGAGAACGCCAGGGTCTTCACCGTCGAGCCCCACGCTCTAAAGACGAAATTGTAGTTGCCCGGCGGGAGCGTTCCCAAGTTGTACTGCGTGCCGACAGGGATGATGATCTGTATCCAGGCCCCACCCGGCTGCCGCCAGAATTGCGCATTCACAGACACGGTGTTTCCGCTGCGCTGAGGTTGACCCCAATCGCCAACTGAATAGCTGGGGTCGGGTAGCCACATGTCAACCCCCACCGACACGGTTGCCCCATTCGTTTGAGGAGCTATATGGGGAATAAGGCTAACGGAAGACGGATAAGGAATGTAAGACACGCGCGGCGGCATTTGCCCTGTCCCGGTTAGATTGATGTCGAATGGGCTCTCGTCGCCGTCGTTGCTGACAAGGTGAATGGCAGCCGTGCGCGACCCGATTCCTCCCGGCTCGAAGGTGACGCTGAAGGTGGTGCTGGCACCAGGTGCCAGCGTGGTCGTGCCGAGGCTGCCCGCCCAGAAGTCGCCGGCGTGCGTGCCGTTCTTGCTCACCGCAAGTCCCGTTAGGTTGGCCGTGCCGAGGTTCTTCACGGTGAAGGCCTTGGTCCACGAACTGCCGACGAGGACCATGCCGAAGTTGATGGTCGCGCTGCCGTCGGTGAGGTCGGTGCCGCTTGGCTGTTCCACGGCGATCTCGGGCTCGGAGTCGAGGCCATTGCAGCCGAATTCACCAATGGCGAACCCGCCCGACGAGCCCGAGGTTTGCTTGATGCTGATGACCGTCAAGTGGCTCAGAGGATCGTCGGTATAGAATCCGAAGTACCGGGCACCGTCGGCACTCACCGTGGTGGACGCACCTTCCGACTCAACCCTGAACTCGAAGGCTCCGGAGAGATTCGGCGCCACGTACATGTGGAAGGCCTGGATGTTTGACGGCAACACCAGGGATTGCTCGTCACTATCACAGAAGTAAACCGATCCGGTGTAGCCGTGGCTCCAGGTGCTCCACCCGCCGCCGATGGTCCTGACATTGGATGGATTGAAGCGCAGCGTGTCCCCGGCGGCGGCTGGCAGTGTTACCGCAGGGTGGCGATAACACACGGCGGCGGAAACATCGGTGTATTCCGGCCTCAGCTCCGCTGGGAAAGCGTGCATCGGGTAGCCTCCCAACGTCCCGGGCGGGGCGCCGGTGCCGGGGCTGGTTACCACCTGGATTGATCCTGCCGCACATGGCATGATGGCTATCACTGCGAACAACAATCCGAACCGCAAGGTTAGTTCTTTCATGATGAATCTCTCTCTGTTGTTGGTGGCACGGGTGCCGGTTTGGGGGCGTTCGGTTTTCATGATCGTGCATTGATGCGGTGACAAGACGATCAAACGACTGACACCGGGGCCGCCGGACGCGAATCCGATTCTTCCTGACCGCAGCCACCCATAATTTGACAGGCAACTCCACCAGGGAGCCACCATTCGTAGGAGAGTTGTCCATTCACTCCACGAACGCAAGCACCAAATCCATTTTTTCTGCCGAACCCGCAAGCCGGGGCTGGCCGCAATTCGTGAATACTTATTTTCAATTGCATCTTCTCAGGTTCCGGTGTTCCAAAAAACATCGCGGCAAGGGGCGCGGCCCCTTGACCCCGTGGTTGTTTTCGTCATTCGTGGTTCGTCATTTTATGGACCGCTGCGCTCCCGTCACTTCATTGCGGCGCTCGCTACCGCTCGCTTGCCATTCAGTTCATCTCGCTCCGCTACCGGCTGCTGCTAGGGGACTGAACTGCGGGCAAGGCGGAACCCCACGGGGCCGTCCGAGTAGGCCGGGAAGCCGCTGCCGCGGTACGCCGCACGACAGTAGCCCGCGTAGTGGGCAAAACTGCCGCCCCGGCCCACCCGGTACGCGCCCGAAGTTGCACCCCGTGGATCGGTCTGCGAACCGGCGGCGTAAGAGCCATACCAATCCCAGCACCACTCCCACACGTTCCCCGCCATGTCGTATAACCCATAACCATTGGGAGCGAAACTCCCCACCGGCGAGGTGTAGGGAGGAGCCCCGTCGTTGTAACCCGGATGAAAGCCCTGGTTCTGCGGGGATTCATAGAAGTAGTTAGAGCTGTAATAGTTGGCATAAGTGTGGTTGATGATGTCGCCCCATGGGAAACGCTTCCCGCTCAGGCCGCCGCACGCCGCCTTCTCCCACTCCGCCTCCGTTGGCAAGCGGTAACCGTTGGCCGCCCAATCGCACGCCACCGCATCGCTGTTCGTCGTCCGATACACCGCCCCGGATGCCGTGTAGCACGGCGTCAGCCCCTCCTGCTCGCTGCGGGCGTTGCACCACTTCACCATGTCATACCAGGTGATGGTTTGCACCGGGTGCGTGGCCGCCTTGCCGCCACCGGTCCCCAAATCCGTGTAGCCATGGGCCAAACTCCAGGTTCTCACCTCGTCCCACAGGGCCTTGGTCACCTCGTGTTTCGCCATGTAGAAGGCACTCACGTTCACTGTGTGGACCGGCAGTGCATTGGAAGAGCCATCCACCGAATCCCCCATCTGGAAGCTTCCCGCCGGAATCAGCGCGAAACCTGCCGGGCCGGGGGGCTCGGTGCTGACCCGGAAATACCGCTGTGGCTGGAGGCCCTGCCCCGGGAGCGTGGCATAGTTTTCGGCCCCCGTGCCGGTCATGGTCGCAAGCAGCTCCCAGTCCTGCAAGTCCGCGCTGCCTTGGATATGGTATAACACTCCCGCGCTGCCGGTGAACCCGAGGTTCACATCGTTCCCGGCCTTCTCCAGATAACTCACCTGAATGGGTTCGGTGGCGGAAATGAAACGGGTGCGCAAAGTGTAGGTGCCCGCAGTGTTGGAACGGGTACCCTTCACCCGAATGTAATAGTCGCCGGCAACCACGCCCGCAGACACGCGGAAGTTGGCTTGGAGATCGTTGTTATCGTCTTCAACCAACAGGGTACGGTCGTTCCCGTAGAGGTAGCCGTAGGTATCGGGGGCACCTTCGCTCCAGGCAATCAGGATGCCCGGCCCCGGCACCGTCACCCGGAAGAAATCCCCGTCACCGGGGGTGAGCACTCCGCTCGCGCTGTTGGTGATGGCGGCCGGGAGCGGCGTGGCGGTGGCGAAGCTGTCGCCATGGTCGTCAGTGAAGGTTTGTTCAAAAACCAGCGACCACGAGGTGATGGAGCCGCCGTCGAGGTAGCGATAGTCATCGCTCGCAAAAAGCTTCCAGATGCCGTTGACGTCTCCGCCAGCCAGGGCCAGCAGGTTGGTGCCGATCACACCGGTGCCGCCCGGCGGCAGGGGCTCGCCGGGCTCATAATCCGCAGGGCGATAGGTGCCCGCCGTGATGGCACTCGCATCGGGGATGGCGCTTGCCGCAGCATCAGCAAAGGCGAGATCGAGATTGGTCAGGGGGAACGCGCCACCCGCATCCGACATGAGGGCGCAGACCCGGCCACTTGGCGAGACCAGGAACAGGTCCAGGTCATCCGGATAGGTGTGGGAGAGCCCGGTGAGTTTCACCCGCAAGGCCGACACTCCTCCCATGACTCCGGACACCGCAAGGGTCGATGGATAGGGCGAGGCCTCGCCGGACAGGCCCGAGACCGGAATCGTGAGGCCACCGGTGCTGGCGAACTCGTCCGCAAGGTATCCCAGTCCGCTCAAGGAAATATCGAAGGGATTCTCGTCGGCATCATTGCTGGCTAGGTGGATGGCCGCAGGGTGCCAGCCGCCGCCACCCGGGGCGAAGGTGACGCTGAAGGTGGTGCTGGCACCGGCTGCCAGGGTGGTGGTGCCGAGGGCACTGACGGTGAAATCGGCGGCGTGGCTGCCGTCCTTGATTACGACCAATCTGGTGAGGTCGGCCGTGCCGAGGTTCTTCACGGTAAAGGTTTTGGTCAACACGCTGCCGAGCGGGACGCCGCCAAAACCGATGCTGGCGCTGCCGTCGGTTAGGTCGGTGCCGGCCGGTTGCTCGACGGCGACCTCGGGCACCGCCACAACGACTTGGTCCACCCAGCCACAGTCCGACCCTGAATCCACGCTGGAATCCTTGGTGTAGGCCCATTCCAGCGTGTGGCTGCCGGCGGCCAGCGGATAGCTTTGCTGCTGCCAATCCACCGTGCCGCTAATCCTCTCGCTTTGCTCCGTGCCGTCGATGTAGAAGCGCAGATAGTCAAAGTCTGATTCGGAGGACACCTTCCACCAGAAGCTTACGGTGCCCGGGCCACTGGCTGTGAACGTGAATGCGGATCGTTGACTGTGGGAGATGTCACCGCTCTGCGCCGCGTCTATGCCATCATGCGTCGTGACGGTCTGGCCATACCAAGCCGCCTGGCCACCATCTGTCACCACCACTCCGGGTTGGTTGATCGCATCGGCGAGGGTCGGAGCACCAGTGCCATTGAGGGTGATGTCGAAGGGGTTTTCGTCGGCATCATTGCTGGCGAGGTGCAGGTTGGCCGTGCGGGTGCCAATCGCGGTGGGGGCGAAGCGCACCGTGAAGGTCGTGCTGCCACCGGAAATGACCGGGGCCGTCGGGTTGGCGGTCACGGTGAAGTCACCGGCATGGGTGCCGTCGATGGTGATGCCCAGCCCGGTCAGGTCGGCCGCTCCCCAATTGCGCACCGTGAAGACGAGGCTGGCATTGAAGCCGGTGGCCACCGAACCGAAGGCCACCGTGGAGCTGCCATCAACCAAGCCGGTGTCGGCCGGTTGCTCCACGGCGATTTCCGGGGCGGTGACGATGCCCGCGCCGATCACCACGTCATCGATCGCCCAGTTGTCATAGCCATCGCCGCTGTTGGCCAACTGCCGGAAGCGGAACTGGGTGGCTGCGGCCTGGGCCACCGCCGGAATGCCCACCACGATGGTCTGCCAGGTCCGGCTGGTGTAGGGCCCGCCGAATTGCACAAAGGTCGTGCCGTTGATGGAGTACTCGAGCACGACTTCCTCCCCGGCATCGGCCATTTCCCATGGACTCGAGGTGCCGTTGGCAAGGGCGAAGAGGAAGGAAACCCAGCCGCCAGCGCGGGTGTCGATGGGCTGGGTGGTGGCGAAGCGGCTGCCGGTACCGCCGAACCACAGGCTGTTGCCGGTGGACCCGGCGCCGGCCGCCTGGCCGTTGGTGTTAGCCGCCACCGTGCCGCCGAATGGCACCCACAGCGCCGGATTGTAGCTCGGATCGAAACTGTCGGCAAAGGCCGTGAGCAGGCCGGTGCCGCTCAGGGCGATGTCAAACGGGTTTTCGTCGGCATCATTGCTGGCGAGGTGCAGGGCGGCCGAGCGAGTGCCAAGCGCGGTGGGCGCGAACTGCACGGTGAAGGTCGTGCTGCCACCGGAAATGACCGGTGCCGTCGGGTTGGCGGTCACGGTGAAGTCCCCGGCATCGGTACCGTCGATGGTGATGCCCAGCCCGGTCAGGTCGCCCGCTCCCCAATTGCGCACCGTGAAGACGAGGCTGGCATTGGAGCCCGTGGCCACCGAGCCGAAGTTCGCTGTTGAGATGCCATCAACCAAGCCGGTCCCGAGCGGCATTTCCACGGCGATGTACGGAGCAGGCGGGGTTCCGTCTTCGTAGGCGCCGATGTCCACGGCGCTGCCGGCCAGGCGGGGGAATCCGCGCTGGTCCGTGGTGAGGGTGGTGCTTCCTCCGGCGTCGCGTGCCGGGCTTCCGGCCAGCAAGGCGAAGGTCTGGGTCGGGCCGCCGTAATTGCCGAGCGGCGCAAGCAGCGCGTTGATCGGCAATGAACTTGAACCGATCAGGTCGCCGGTGTTGGGTGCGATGCTGGCTTCGCCATTGATGCCGATCAGGTTGTAGCCCTGTGAAGAGACAACTCCGCAGACATCAGAAAAAAGCACCGGTGGGTAGTCGATGCTCCTATTCCCATTGCCTGCGATGATCGTATTGCGGAGAGTCAAGGTTCCTGCGTTGTTGATACCAGAGCTGTCGGTCGAGTACCAGGCACAGGCACTGGAGTTGCCGGAAAGGGTGCTGTTCATGACTGCGGCCGTCCCCTCGTTGTTGATGCCCCCGCCATAGCCGTAGCCGCCGAGATCGCCGCCGCTGGCGGAGTTGGAGGAAAAGGTGCTGTTGGTGACACTGAGCGTCCCTGTGCTCGCGTTGTCGATGCCGCCGCCAAAGCCGGAGCCGCGATAGCCGTAGCCGGAGCCGCTATAGGCGTGATCGCCGCCGCTGGCGGAGTTGGCGGAAAAGGTGCTGTTGGTGACACTGAGTGTTCCGGTGCTCGCGTTGTCGATGCCACCGCCAAAGCCAGAGCCGCTATCTCTATGGCTGCTGCCATCGCCGCCGCTGGCGGAGTTGTCGCAAAAGGTGCTGTTGGTGACACTGAGCGTCCCGGTGCTCGCGTTGTCGATGCCGCCGCCAAAGCCAGAGCCAGAGCCGCCACCGTACCCGACGATCCCGCTTCCGCTGCCATCGCCGCCGCTGGCGGAGTTGGCGCAAAAGGTGCTGTTCGTGACGTTGATCGTCCCGGTGCTTGCGTTGCAGATGCCGCCGCCAAAGCCATCGCCGCTGAAGCCGAAGAGGTAGCTCATGTGGAAGACGTAGCCGCCATCGCCGCCGGTGGCGGAGTTGCCGGAAAAGGTGCTGTTCGTGACACTGAGCGTTCCGGTACCCGCGTTGGCGATGCCGCCGCCAAAACCATCGCCGCCGTAGCCGTAGCCGCCGGTGCCGTAGCCGGAGGGGTAGCCGTCGTCGGAGCCGACACCGCCGCCAGTGGCGGAGTTGCCGGAAAAGGTGCTGTTAGAGACACTGAGCGTTCCGGTGCCAGCGTTGGCGATACCGCCGCCAAAGCCATCGCCGCCGTAGCGGTAGCCGTGGTAGTAGTCGTAGCCGCCATCGCCGCCGGTGGCGGAGTTGCCGGAAAAGGTGCTGTTAAGGACACTGAGCATCCCGGTGCTTGCGTTATCGATGCCGCCGCCGGTACCTGATCCGCCATCGCCGCGATCACCAGGGACATAGTAGCCCCCGCTCCCGGAATAGCCGCCATCGCCGCCGCTGGCGGAGTTGGCGGAAAACGTGCTGTTTGTGACACTGAGCGTCCCGTTGCTTGCGCTGTCGATGCCGCCGCCGGTACCAGAGCCGCCAGAGCCGCCAGGGCCGCCAGGGCCGCCATCATAGTTGGGGTTAGAGCCGCCATCGCCGCCATTGCCGCTGTTGGCGGAGTTGCTGGAAACGGTGCTGTACGAGACACTGACCATGCCGGTGCTCGCGTTGTAGATGCCGCCGCCAATGCCTGAGCCGCCTGAACCACCAAAGCCGCCAGAGCTCCAATAAACGCCATAAGCACTAGTGCCAGAGCCGCCATCGCCGCCATCGCCGCCCTTGCCGCCGGTGGCGGAGTTGCCGGAAAGGTTGCTGTTCGTTACACGGATCGTTCCCGTACTCGCGTTGTAGATGCCAGCGCCGAAACCATCGCCGCCACCGCCACCGCCGCCACCACTAGCGTAGCAGCCAAAGGGGTCGAGTTCGTCCCAACCGGAATCGACGCCATTGCCGCCAACGCCGCCATCGCCGCCATCGCCGCCTTTGGCGGAGTTGCCGGCAAGGGTGCAGTTCATGACACTGAGCGTCCCGGTACTCGCGTTGTAGATGCCGGCACCGAAACCATTGCCGCCATTGCCGCCATTGCCGCCAGCGCTGGCCCCGCTGGTCCCGGTGGTTCCGGTGGTTCCGGTGGTTCCGGTGTTGTTCCCGTTGGCGATGGTCAGGTCCTTCAGGGTGACGTCGAAATTGCCGGCTGCGATGTGGAAGACCCTGACCGCATGGTTTCCGCTGATGGTCAGCAGGCCCGCCCCCGGCCCCTGAATGACCAGGCTCTTGTCGATCACCAGTTCGCTGGCGAGGGTGATCGTGCCCGTCACGCCGAAGTCGATGGTCTCGCCCGCTGCCGCCGCCGTGATCGCGGCTCGCAGCGAGCCCGGACCGCCATCCGCCGTGTCGGTCACGGTGAGGATCCCCGCCGTGGCGTTGCCGGTGCCCGTGAGGTTGATGTCAAACGGGTTCTCGTCGGCGTCGTTGCTGGCAATGTGAATGGCGGCCGTGCGTGCTCCGGTCTCCGTTGGCGCGAAGGTCACCGTGAAGGTGGTGCTGGCACCCGGTGCCAGGGTGGTGGCACCCGGCGAGCCGACGGTGAAGTCCGCGGCGTCAGCACCGTCCTTGGTCACGGCCAGCCCGGTGAGGTCGGCCGTGCCGGCGTTGCGCACGGTGAATGTCTTCGTGCGTTCGGCCCCAAGCATCACGAAGCCGAAGTCAATGCTCGCGCTCCCGTCCGCCAGGTTGGTCCCCGCCGGTTGCTCGACCACGATTTCCGGAGCCGGTGGCAAGCCGGTACCATCAATGTTGATGTCGAACGGGTTCTCGTCGGCGTCGTTGGTGGCTATGTGGATGGCCGCCGTGCGCGACCCGGCACCGCCGGGCGCGAAGGTGACGGTGAAGGTGGTGCCGGTGCCGGGCGGGAGGGTGGTGGCACCGGGGACACCGATGGTGAAGTCGGCGGCGTGCGCCCCGTCCCTGGCCACCGGACTTGTTAGGGTGAGGTCGGCCGTGCCGACGTTCTTCACCGTGAAGGTCTTGGTCAACGTGCGGCCGAGGAGGACTGTGCCGAAGCCGATGCTCGCGCCGGCGGTTAGATCGGTGCCCGCCGGTTGCTCGACGGCGATCTCGGGCTCGCGCGTGTCCACCGCGCCGCTGTTCGACTCGGCAAACGCGGTGGCGGCGGCAGCCGGAGTGCCGTGCAGGAGAAGGGCCGCCGTCAGGGCGGCCACCAAGGTCGTCGTCATCCGGGTGATGCTGCGTGTTTTCATGGGGTCAAGTGCTGGGTTCAAAATGGATCAACAAGGAAAAAACCCGCCCGAGGCCTTCGACCCCGGGTCGGCAGGGCGGCCCTGCCCGTTGGCGGGGATCTGGATAAACTCAATTGGCATGGCTCGTTTATTGGAAAAAAATTTCGGCAGGGGCCTTGCCCCTGAACCCCGGTGTTCTTTTCGTCATTCGGCATTCGGCATTTCCTCCTGGCAGCCCGTCGGGCACTCCGGGGCTTCGTCCCTCGCCCCTCCCCTTGCCCGACTCTGTTCACTTGCTGGCTTCATCGTTCCTCCGTTCCTTGCTTGCTCTTAAGGCTGACCTCGGGCCAGGCGGAATCCGTTGAAGTCGTCGGCGTAGGTCGGGTAGTTGTAGTTGCGGAGCGCGCAGCGTGCGCGGTCCGAGTCGCTGAGCCAGCAACCGCCACGGAAGACGCGGTAGGAGCCGGTAGCAGGTCCACGCGGATCGGTCTGCCAACCCGCAGCGTAAGACCCAAACCAATCCCAACACCACTCCCACATGTTGCCCGCCATGTCGTACAACCCATACCCGTTCGGCGCAAAACTCCCCACCGGCGAACTGTAGGGAGAGCCGCCGACCGCATAGGTCGGGTGATAGTAAGCGGTGGTGGAGTAGCCCGGCCTCGGGGTGAGGTCGTAGGCATAGTAATTGGTAGTACCATTGCTCGAATATACACAGTAATTCGCCTGGCTGTGGGTGATGGTGTCCGTGCCCCAGGGGAAGTTCTTTCCCGCCACCCCGCCCCGCGTCGCCTTCTCCCACTCCGCCTCCGTCGGCAGACGGTAGCCGTTGGCCGCCCAGTTGCACGCCACCGCATCGCTGCTGCCGGTCTTGTAGGTCGCCCCGGAAACCGTGTAGCACGGAGTCAGCCCATCCTTCTGGCTCCGCGCGTTGCACCACTTCACCATCGCATACCAGTCGATCGAATGCACCGGATGATTCGCCCCTTTCGAGGCATAGGAGCCATTCCCCGCCGGCAGGTCCGTGTAACCATTGGCCAGCCCCCAGGTCCGCACCGCATCCCAGTCCTCCTTGGTCACCTCGTATTTCCCCAGGTAAAACGCACTCACCTGCACCGTATGCACCGGCCGCTCATCGCTGTAACCCACCAGCGGACTCGACTGGTCGCCCATCTGGAACGGCCCCGCCGGGATGAGCGCGAAGCCGTCGGGCGGGGGCTCCGAGTCCGTCGCATTCACGCGGAAGCGCATGGTTGCGGAGTAGTTTCCCGCCCAATCGGCGGCAGCGTCCCAGGTGATGACCTTGGCGGTGCCGGCGGTCTGGTTTGCGCCAACCGCGCCGGTGAAGCTGGTGGCCGCTACCGCATAGGTGGCGCCACCGTCATTGGAGACTTGCACCGAGACATGGTAGGGTGCGGTCCCGCCGCCCACCGTGTAGCTGATGTCCACCTTCTTCGACCCGTCGGTGCGTTGTTGGAAGCTCACGTTCCCGACCGTCAACTGCTGGGCGTGCAGGGTCCCCGCCAGCGCCAGCCCGGCGAGCGCCGAAATCCCGAGGTTGACCTGGCGTTTTGTGTTCATGAGGCTTTGATTCATGGGAATGATGGGAATGATGGGAATGATGGGAATGATGGGAATGATGGGAATGATGGGAATGATGGGAATGATGGGAATGATGGGAATGATGGGAATGATGGGAATGATGGGAATTCGTTTTTCGGAATTGCGACCGTGAGGCCTCAGACGGGGTACCTGAAGACAAGGCATTTATCGTCGGAAATATTCATGGGTAAAAACCCTTGGCGGTGAGAATGGCCTCCCTCCCCGCGTAGTCAAGGATCTTGTTTGAAAATCCTCGGGCAGCGGTTTTGGAGGTCAATTGCCCCCGACTCCGCAAGCCATTTCTCGGGATAATCCTGTCTCCTGTCTCCTGTCTCCTGTCTCCTGTCTCCTGCTTCAGGTCTTCGGTCTCTGTCGGGCGAGATGGCCGAGGATCCATGGGTGGAGGAGGTTGGCGCCCAGGATGGCGGCGGTGCCCGCATAGAAGCCGGGGTGCAGTTCGCGGTGTTCCCCGAACACGAGGGCGGCGGCCAGCATGCCGTAAATCGGCTCACAATTCATCGCCAGATTGCCAGTGTAGGCACTCAGATGCCGCAGCAGGTGAATGTGATAGCCATGCGCGAAAACCGTACAAACCCAGCCTAACAACAACAGCCACAAGCCATCCCAGCCGCGGAGCTGAAGCAGCGCGGCATACGCCCCCGGCCCGTCAAGCCAGCGCAGGCAGGCCAGACAAATCGCACAGGCCCCCGCCATTTCCCATGCCACCATCACCAGCGGAGCCATCCGCTCCTGCCGAACCATATAGCGGTTCAACACCGGAAACACCGCCGCCAGCAAGGACCCTAACAGCGCAACCCCCAGCCCTAACAACCGACCCCGCTCGAAGCCGGCCACGAGGACGATTCCCAGCACCACCAGCAGGCCCAGCCACACCTCCAGCGGCCGCACCCGCCGCCGCTCCAGCAAGGGCTCGGTGAAGGCCGTGAAAAACGCGATGGTCGCCATTCCCGCCAGGCAGATCGAGATGTTCGCGAGCTTGACCGCACCGAAAAAACACATCCAATGCACACCGATAATCACGCCGATGCCGAGCAGCGCCACACCCTGGCGCCATGGCAGCCACAGCCTGCGCCGCAACACCACGCCCACCAGCACCGCCGCGCCCACCGCCGCCAGCAAGGTGCGCCAGGCGACCAGGCCGGTGGCCGAGAGCGTGATGAGCCGCCCGAGGATGGCGGTCATTGCCAGCAGGGCCACCAGCAGGTGCAACTTCAGATAGATATGGCGTGGCATGGGAGCGCTCATTCAAACACCACGGCAGGAACCTGCGGATTGCAGTGAAATCCGTGGTGAAAAATCTTGCCGCTGAAGCCACCTCCGGGGTGCCTGGGTTGCCGGGTGGCAGCAGTGTCGAGGCGGTGTCATGTCATGTCATGCACATACGTGATCATTGGATGTTGGGTGGTGCGGCACGCTCATCTGCCGCCAGCAGGGCCACTGGTGATCGAGACGACCTTGCCGTCGGCGCTGAATGACAAACTGAAGACTTCGCCGAGATACGGCGGTCCGCGATACCGGGCGACCTGTTTGCCGGTCAGGGCATCCCAGACCGTGACTTGGCCCCAATCATTGCTGAGGTTGCCCATCGCCGTGGCGACCGCCTTGTGATCGGGCGCAATGGCCAGGGCGGTGAGCCGGTAGGACAACCCTGGCGGGGAGAGGACAATCACCGGGCCGAGCGGTTTGTCAGTCGCCGCCTCATGGAGCCGGACGGTACCCTTGAAGGCCGGCCCTGCAACTTTAAGCACGACTTTGCCATCGTTACTGACCACCTCACGGCACGCCTTGGCGGAGCCCTCGCCACGGGCCGCATACTTGAAGGTGATTGGTTGCGGGGCCTCCGGTTGCGGGGCTCCTTGGCACTCCGGTAGCAACGCAGCGGCCAGGATGAAGACGGCCAGGCAACAAGTGATGGATCGCAACCAGTGCCTTTCAAAACCCTTGCGTTGTAGCATGGTCTGATCAAGCCGCAACTCCCGCACCATGCCTGTCGGGAAGTGGCCCACAGGTCCACCATCGCAGCGGCAGGAAGACGGGTATCGGTGAAGGGCCATAGACGTGGCAGGCTACGGCGTCACCCATAGAAGTCATCATCGAAGTCCCGATCGATGTTCCGATCCACCATTGCACGCAGGCGTTGGCGGAATCGCGTGCCAACCCGTGGGTCAGACGACAGTTCCCGAATCCGCTCTTCCACGAGTGGTGCCGGAAATAGCCCGAATGTGGCGATGATGCGCCGCAGGTAGCCGCGCGTGGAGCTGGAGCCCTTGACGCGACGAAGTTCCTCCGCCAGGGCGTTCACCGTGGCCACCGTCCGGAACGACGAAAGGGCTGCGGCAATCACCGTCAGCCGTGCGTAGTCGTCGGGATATTGACGAAGCAGTCCGAGCAGAAACACGCCCGCCTCGACACGCCCTGCAGAGCACATTGAAACGAGCAAGGAGCAACCCGAGCGGAACTCACTTTCGTGCGGCGAGAGGGCTTGCTGGAGGACCGAGTCAATCGGGTAAAGAGAGAGGTCTATGCCCCGCTCGGTCAGCCATGGCACCCCAGCGGCAGAGAAAATTTGACTGATGCGCGATGCCATGATTTTCAGATTGGTCCCGCACCTGCCACCGTCGGCCGAACCCCTGCCAGTACAAACCGGTCGGCACTTTGCGGCGATGTCCGTTCATGCGGAACGGCGCAATCTATTCGTCACCGAGCGCAGGTCAAGCCCAAAATACCAGCACCCGGACATTTTTTCCGACGCCCTGATCCAGGGTGCAGGTTCGGGAGTTTCCCTGACCACGGTGCTGCCGCTGCGTGGATGGCCGGGGACAACCCGCCATCCGCATCGAAGTGCTTTGCAGGGTGGCCTTGGTCTGTCATGCTGTTGCCGCCATGCGTCTCGCTGTCATCAACCTCGTGGGCCTTTCCCGTGCGCTGCTCGGGCCCGCCATGCCGGGGCTGACGGCGTTTGCCGAAAGGCACGGCGTGCAATCCCACGCGCCGGAGTTTCCGGCACTCACCTGCCCGGCCCAATCGTCGATTCTCACCGGCACCGGCCCCGCCGCCCATGGGATCGTGGCAAATGGCTGGTATGACCGCGAGTCCGCGGAAGTCAGGTTCTGGAAACAAAGCAACCACTTGGTACATGGTGAAAAACTCTGGGACTGCCTGCGCCGCGACATCCCCGGCTTCACCTGTGCCAAGTTGTTCTGGTGGTATAACATGTATTCCACGGCGGATTTCGCCATCACCCCGCGCCCGCTCTATCCGGCGGACGGGCGCAAGGTGTTCGACATCCACACCCAGCCGATGTTGCTGCGCGATGAACTCAAGCAGGCGCTTGGCGCCTTCCCGTTTCCCGCCTTCTGGGGGCCGGCGGCGGGCCTCGCCTCGTCCGAGTGGATCGCGGCCTCGGCCCAATGGATCGAGCAGCACCACGCGCCCACTCTCAGCCTGGTCTATCTCCCGCACCTCGATTACGCGCTCCAGAAATCCGGCCCCGCGGCCCCGGAGCTTCCCGCCGAGCTGGCGAAAATCGACCGGGTTGCCAGCACGTTGATCGACTACTATGAATCTCGTAATGTGCGCGTGCTGGTGCTGTCCGAATACGGGATTTCCCCGGTCAGCCGACCGCTGCACCTCAACCGCTTGTTCCGCCAGCATGGCTGGCTCCAGCTCAAGGATGAACTCGGCCGTGAGACGCTCGATTGCGGCGGCTCCCGTGCCTTTGCCATCGCGGACCATCAGATCGCCCATGTCTATGTGAATGATCCCGCGCTCCGCCCCGCCGTGCGCGAGTTGCTGGAAAACACCCCCGGCATCGCCGAGGTCCGCTGCCCGGCCGCAATCTGGGGGGCGGGCCTCGCCACCGCGCGAGCCGGCGACTTCATCGCCGTGGCCGCGCCGGACGCCTGGTTCACCTATTACTTCTGGGAGGACGACCGGCTGGCGCCGGATTACGCCCGCACCATCGATATTCACCGCAAGCCGGGTTACGATCCGTGCGAGCTGTTGGTGGATCCGGCGCTGGCCTTTCCCAAACTGAAGATCGCCGGGTTCCTGTTGCGGAAGAAGCTCGGCATGCGCGGCTTGCTGGAGGTGATTCCACTGGAGGCCTCGCTGGTGCGCGGATCGCACGGGCGCGACCAGGTGCCGGAAGCCGAGCGGCCTGTTTTGTTAGGGTCGGGTTATCCAGTCAAAACCGCGACGGACGTGCATGCCGCCATCCTGAATGCCGTGCGAGACTGAGGGCTTGGCAAGCCGCACGGATCGCCACCCGGAGCATGACCAGCCGCCACAAAACGCATGGCACGCAAGGCACGCATGGCACGCAAGGAACATGATCGATGGCAACACCTCAACTCACCATCAGGGTGAGTTCCATCTCAGCTTGCAGCTTTCACCAGGCGCCGCTGTTGCGCTCGCGGTGCACGCTGGTGACAAATCCCATGCTGGAATTAATATAAAAAGATTTTGCTTGCCAGCGCCCGGCAGGGCCTGTTTGATCCACCTCCATGAGCCGAAAGTACACCCTTGCCGCAGGCGTTGCCCTGGTCCTTGCCGGAGTTGTCGCCATCGTTCTGATCAACCGTAACCCTGGTGCCCCGAAGGCAAACAGCCAAAGCTCCAACAGGCCCGCCGCCGCGCCCGCCGACACGCAGGCCCAGGACGACGGTGCCGCCGAGCGGGCCATCAGCCGCAACCGGGCCCGCAATCCCGTGAAGCATCCGGAGCTGGCCGCGAAATACGGCGAATCCCGGACCAACCTGAGCAAACGCGTCAGCACCAACGTCATCGGCCTGCTCGAGGATGCCATGGAAATCGGTGAAACGGCCATGTCCGGCATCGCCAACGGGCCATTCGGCAGCGAGGGTGGCCTGCGCATGGCGCTGGGTGGCCTGGGCAACGACCTCAAACTCAGCGCCGACCAGCAGGCCAAGGCGGTCGCCATCTATGCGGAGTATCAGAAACGTGAACGCGCCCGGTCCAAGGCAGCGCTCGAACGCCTCAAGCAGGATCCGAGCGCGTTGATGCAGTTGATGCTGGCGAGCGATGCCCTCTCCCGTGGCGAGAGCACTGAGGAGGAATACAAGCAGCTCCAGGCCACCTCCGGCCAGGATCTCAAGGGCGTGCTGAATCCGCTCGACCAGCAGAACTTCCGCGGCGGCAAACCGCTGCAGGACCCGGCCTTTGTCAGTGAATTCAAGGCCGTGCTGGATCCCACCCAGAGCGAGACCTTGCAGACGGCCGTCGTGGCAGCGAGCACCAAAACCGACCCGGCACAAGCGGAGGAAGGCAACATCAGCAACCTCCCGACCATGGAACTTGAAAAGCTCGACCAGACCGTTGAGTCGGCCAAGAAATTCACCACCGGCATCAAGAGCATCATGGAGGGCATGGGCGGCCTGCAGGACCTCGGCCCCATGATGGAGCAACAACGCCAGCGGAATAGTGGCCAGCAGGCTCCCGCCACCGACCCCTAACAGCGCACCGGAAGCGGGCTGAGCCTCCCTGGTGGTCTGCGGCGTTTATGAACCCTCTCGATGGTGCCATCGCCGCCGCGCTCGGCTCGCCGCCGCTGGCATCGCAGCCAGTGGGTGGCGGGTGCATTCATCACGCGCGGCAACTGGATCTGGCCGATGGCCGGCGCGTCTTCGTCAAATCCGCGTGCGGCGGGCAGGCCGCCCTGCTCGTTGCCGAGGCCCGCGGCCTGGCCTTGCTGGCACCCCACCTCCGCGTGCCGCAAGTCTGCGGCACCGGCACCACGGCGGACGGCACCCGTTGGCTCGCCCTCGAATGGCTCGATTTGCACCCGCTCACCACCGCCGCTTGGGCCGACCTCGGCCGCCAACTCGCCGCCCTCCACGCGGTCACCGCCGCCCGGCCCGGCCTCGATCACGACAATTTCATCGGGGCCACCCCGCAATCCAACCAAGCGGCCGCGACCTGGCTTGAATTCTACCTCCATCGCCGCTTGCGCCCGCAGATCCGGCTCGCGCTCGCGCAGGGCCACGCTCTCCCGGAGGCCGAAATGCTGGCGCTGGCCGAACGCCGGCTGGCGGCTCATGAACCCGCGGCAGCTCTGCTCCACGGGGATTTGTGGTCCGGCAACGCTGCCGCGTTGCCCGCGGCCACTGCCGTCGTCTTCGACCCCGCGCCCTATCATGGCGATCCTGAAACCGACCTCGCCATGCTCGAACTCTTCGGCGGCCCGCTGCCGGAGGCATTCTTCCGCGGCTATGGCCTCACCGCCCCCGACCGCACCCGCCGCCGTCCGCTTTACGATCTCTATCACGCGCTCAACCACCTCAATCTCTTCGGCTCCGGCTATGCCTCCATGGTCCGCCGCTGCCTCGACGCGCTCCGCATCTGAAGGCAGGGACCGTTTCTTGGTCTTACTTGATCATTGAATGTTGGAAGTTGAATGTTGAATGTTGAAATCATCGGCGTGCCTCATGGCAATCCCGCGGCTCTAACGGTTTAGCCACAGCGGTGTGGCGGGCTTGCGCCCTTCCCACCGCACTCCAGACTTTGGCTCGCGCCTGGGCAGGTGAGAGTATGTCACTGTGTGTCAGACAAACAATCAGAAGTCCACTTGACACTCCGCACGCCTCGAATCGGGATCTCGGGATCAGCAGGTGGCTGCCGCCTTGAGCCTCAGGGTTGCCGCCACCAGACGGCTACCCTGGAACGATGCCGAAAATGACAACGAACCGCAACGCGGTTCCGTCCCTCTGGTGCTGGTGGTGCGCAGCCTAACCTCACACTTCCTGATCTCGACGGAAAATGGTTTGGCGCTGCTGGCGTCTCAGACGAGTTGATAGATCATCCGCGCATGGGTTCATGTTGCATGTCCGTTAGTCAGGTTGATGGTGGCGGTCATGGCTTTGGTGGGTCGAACATCATCTTCCATGCGACGGTCGTGGTTGCGGCCGGCACGATGCGGACGGTGGCGGTTTCCTGCTGGCTCGCGATCTCAACCTGCACGCCGCCGGCCTCGGCGCCCGTGAGCTGGTAGCCGGCGGGCACATGCACTGTCAGCACATACGGGTCGCCGTTGATTACCGCGCTCTTCCCCGCCAGAGTCATGGCAGCCTGGTCCCATTCCTCGGCTAACAGACTCACGCCGCCTTGCGAGATATGCCGCGTGGTCGAGAGCACCCACGGGTGCGACCGCACCTCACGGATGGCAAAGACCTGCAGCGCGTTGCTGGAATCCTGGGCCGGCGCCATAAACGAGCCCTTCGACTTGCCGAGGAACGTCTGCGTCCAAAATTCGAACACCAGGTACTCGCGGTCGGCCTCGAGACCGAGGTCGGCAAACTTGACTTCCTGCGCCGGCGTGCCGCGCCTTTCCCGATGATCCCGGTCGGTGCCCTCGCCCCACTGGAACCTTGCCAGGACCGACCAGTGCTCGAAGGGCCGGTCGATTTCCTGCAACCACCAAGTGGCCTCGCCGCCACCCTGCTGGCAGTAATCGCGGAACGAATTCTCGAACGTCCAAGCGGGCCCGCGCGGGGTGTGGTCGTACAACTGCCCCGGCACGGTGGAGAGCACCGGCGAACTGCGCTTGACGCCCTCCAGGTTGCTGCGCTTCTGGTACACCTCGGCCTTGTGTCGCTGAGCAGCAGCACGCCCCCGGCCATGGCCACCACGCACGGACGAATGAGCGTATTGAGCGGCGCGTCGTTCACGGCGAAGGTCTTCATCACCGGATCATCTTGCCGGCCCTCGGGCAGGATGTCGCAGTGGTCGGGGTCGTTGCGCCAAACCACGCCTTCCCACGAATTGAAGCCTTGAAACGACGAGGCCCGGAACCCGTCCGTCGCCAGCCTGCAACCGTCAACCACTCCGATCTGCTCGGGCAGCACGCCCCAACAGGACAAGATGTAAACATTGCGGCCCAGCTCGTCGCGTGCCGTCTGATAGAACTTGCGCAGGGCATCTCCCGGGGTCGTCTGCCGCTCCTTGAGATAGTCCCGGGACTTGCGATAGCCCCAGTCGACAAGGTCCCCAGCCCCGTCGATCTTGACGTAACTGAACCCCGCTTGCCATGACTGTGTGCATGATCATCTGCTTGGTTTGCCTTGCGCGATTTGCCGGGTGGGCAGGCGGTCTCGACAGGCTCCGGTCATTTCCTGCCTGATTCATCCAGTACCTTGTTGAGGGTGGTGCCGCCATCGGGCGAGTAGTAGAGGCCGTCGGTATGCACGAACCACCAATGGTCGCCCCGGGCATGGTCGCCGCAGGCCGCGATGAGGCCGCCCTTGGGAGCCGTGCCCTTGGCCGGGAGCCACGACCAATCCATCCCCCAGCCGCCCGTGCATCGGGAGATGCGCCCCGGGACTTGCGGATCAAGCGCTTGGGTGAGGAAGCGGCCCAGGCGACCCTCCCCCGCGGCGGTGGTGCCCAGGGCCGTGAACGGCCGGAACCATTCCATGCTTTTTTGCGGGGGAAAAAGTGACATGTGACCGCCGGAGTTGCCCTGGTAGCCATGAGTGGTTGCATAACTGATTTCCCGCGTGGACTGGAGTGACTTGTCCCATGCGACATTGGTAAACCCGGTGTCATTGCGTTCGTCCAACACGACCAAAGATTGCACGTTGTCATTGGAGACATAAGTCCGCGAGATCTCCTCCTTGGTGGCAACGCCGGGACTGCCCCGGCCAAGATATGTCATCCAACGATCCGGGCAGGTGGTGACGCAAAGTTGGGTCGTGCCCTGGGCCAGCGCGGGATAAAACCGCTCCCACGCCCACAACTGCACCGCCGTGATGCGCTGGCCCGCCAGCCCTAACTGTTTCCACGTGGCCCCGCCATCGGTGCTCTTGTGGAAGCCTTTGGATTCGCAACCGACATAGACCGTCTGCGGCGTCCGCAGATCAAACGCGACCACCTCGCCGCACAACGCCGACGGACCGGCACCGTCGAAATCACCGTCAAGTGCGAGTTCGGCCCAGGTCTTGCCGCCGTCGGTGGTTTGCCACAGGCGCCCGCCCGCACCGTGCCCACCGGCCCGCAGCATGGTCAGCGGGTCATTCGGGTGAATGGCCACACTGCGCACCGCCAGATCGTCGCCACTGAGGTTGCCGTCGGCCGACGACCATGTCTTGCCGCCATCGATCGTCCTGAGGAGCCCCGCCGCCGACGATCTGACCACCACCACCTGCGCGTCGGAGCGTGCCATGACCACGCCGGTCAGTCGCGGGCCGGCGGTATGTTGCGCCACGGCCGGGAGCGGCGGCGTCGAGCCCGGCAGCACGCCGGGCACGATCGAGAGTTCCGAGACACTGGTGTGATAGTGTGCCCGGGCGTCCTGGGGCAGGGCACTGAAAAACAGGCCGACAGCCATCTGCGGCCGGGTTTGCTTGTACTGATAGGCCCCGAGTGCCCACTGCTTGCCATCGGCGGAAGACCACGCGCTCCACACGTTGCCCTGCCGGACGATCCGCAACCACGGCCGGTCCTTGGGCAGTTCATACGTGGCGAGTCGGCCCGAACCCAGATCCGAAAAGTCGGCGGACACGCGCAGACCGTCGGCGGCGGTCTGGACGAGGTGGAAATCCCGGCCCCAGTCCCAGTTGAGTTTTTCGCCGTGCTCGCGGGCTGTTAGGCCGACCCACGCGCGGTGGTTCACCGGCTCGCCGTGAGCGCCGTTATAGGCGTCGATGCGGCAGGTGGCCGTGAAGTCGCCGGTGATTTGCCGGGTTGCCGTGTGCATGCCGTTGCCGAAGAACCGGAAGGCCTGTGGGCCGGTCTGCCAGAGTCCGGCGGCGGCCTTCGCATCGCTGACGTTGCGCACCGTCCAGTTAGAGTCCACCGGCTTGCCAGTCACGTTGAGCACGGCTGGCGCGGAATCCACGGAATGGCTCTCATCGAAGATCACCCGGCACCACAGCGTGACCGCGCCACGCGGCAAGGGTCCTTCGTATTTCAACGCCGCCGTGCCACTGCTCTCCGCCAATTGAAGTTGCCCGAGGAACAGCGCCGTCTGGTTAATCCGATGGCCGCGAGCCGCCACCGTGACGGCCACCCGTCCCGTGCCGTCGCCCGGGGCCTCGGCTTTGACCGTCGGCACTGGATACGCTTCCGCCGCCGCGACCCGCAAGGCCTCCAGCGGGATGGCCTGCCGCGGCAGCTTCGGGCCTTCCCAGTGGATGCTGAAGTTCCTCGCTGTCAGGCGGTCATAGAGATAGGTCACCGCGAGCGGATGGTCACCTTTGGTTAGATTGCGGAGCGCGGCCTTTTCGGTGGTGCCGTGCTGGCCGTCCCACACGAGCACCTCCTCGCCGTCGATTTGGATGCGGTAGCCGCCATCAATTTGGGCGCGGAAAATGTAGAGTCCGGTTGCGGGCACGCGGAGGAAGCCGGTGAATGCCAGGGCATATCCCGAGCTGCGTTGTTCGCACACGCCGAGGTCGAATCCCCGCGCCAGACCGCTCCGAAAGAGTTTGCCCTGCGGGATTTCCGCCAGGTTCAGCCAGTGGTGTTGTTCGTTAGGGTTCTGGAGCGGCGGACTGAAATAGTTGACCTTCCGCGTCGAGTCCTGGTGGAACAACTCATAAGCGAGGCCGGGGACCGTCGCCGGGGCCGGCGGCGCCTCTAACGGAGCCTTGCTGGCAGCCGCGGTCACGATGACCGGCGGTGCCGCTTGGTCGAAGATGTCGGTAACAGTTAGGCGGATCGTCGCCGCCGGCGCTGCCACATCGATGAGCGCGTGGCGCACCGTTGGCATGCGTTCTTCCTTCACCGCCATCGCCTCGCCCTGGCATTCGGGATTGGCAAAGACCTCGATCTTATAGGCAAAGGCGGGCGACGCCGTGTCGGGAATTTCCCACGACACCGCCACCTGGTGGCCCGTCGTGGCGGCCTGCACCTGAGTTACCGCAGGCTGGTCCAGCACCGGCAGGTCGGGTTGTTTCACCTTGAAGTCATGCCGGTCATCGCGGGTGAGCGGTTTGCCGGTGAGTTGCTGCGGCAGCAAATCGGTCTGCGCGGCATACTCGATGGCGGCATACTCATGATCGTCCTCGGGGATGGTGTTCACCACCACATAGTCCGTCTCATTGAAGGTGATGGTGTCTGACTTCAGCCAGCGGCCGTCCTTGCGACAATATCCGAAGCGCCGATGCAGCGGTCGCACCACTTTGCCGTCCGAGAGCGTTTCGATGAAGCCGCTGTTGCCGGAGAATGAGGTGGCGGGAATGGGCAGGCGGGCAATGGCGATGAGGTGCCAGCGACCGTCCACCGGATCCTTGATCCAACGCCCGATATGGGAATAACCGGCGTCCGTCCCGCCCAGCGGCAGCCAGACCCGGCCTAACATGGTGTACCATTGCTTGCGCTTCACAAAGGGCCACAGCTCCGCGCCCAGCGTGCCGCTGCATCCTTCGCCGCCGTAGTCGTTCTTGATGAAAAGGTTAGGGGCCACATCCGTGAAACGCACCGGGGTGCCGTCCGTGCCGTTGCCCCAGAACGACCACACCGAACCGGGCCGAAAGGCCTCCTGGATGGCTTCATCCGGATTCGGGCGAAAGCCGGGCCCGTCGGGGACGGTGCCGAGAAATCCGGCATAGAAGCTTATGTTGTTAGGCTTCGGATTGAATTGGGTGTTCCAATTGGCGTAATAGGTGCCCGATGGCCACCACGGCCAGCGCAGGTCCATCATGATGAGATCCGCACCATTGGCGATGTTCTCCTGATACCAGGTCGCCCGCAGGGAACCGGACATCAGCAGGATCAATGCAAACGCCAGCCAAGGCACCTGCAAGCGGTTCTTCTTCATGGGAGGCATCTTCACGTTTTCGTTAGTTGGTTGGTTGGCCGATGTCGGGGAGCTGCTTCTTGTAAACCACGTCCGCCAACCCGTCGAGTGTCTGCTGGGTGAAGTCATCCTGGCAGGCCCACCAGGTGCAATGGCCGGTGACCAAGCCTGGCCAAACCTGATAGGTCCGCGGTTCGAACTTCCCGAGCCCCGGTGTTTTTGATAGAAGCGGGGCCGGAACCGCAACTCCGGGGCAGTGCCGCGGCTTTCCCCGGCGGAGGTGATTCCGGTTTTGCTAGAATCTTGCGGCAGCACGTGTGTCGTGCCGTCGGCCGGTCCGGCGAGCATCCAGTCCCAGCGTCTATCATACATGGCGTTGTTGCGGAGGTTATGGCTCAGGCCCACGCTGTTGCGGACCAGCGGGAAGCGCTGTTGCGCCTCGCCGGCGGTCCCGGCGGGAAGGGCCTCTTCACTGGCAGCGGCCGTGCCGGTCACGAGCGACAACGGTTGGCGCGATGCTCGGGGTATCGTGTGCAGGTTCATGGCTCTGGCGTTAGAATGTGCTGTGTTCGGGACGAGGGGGCGGGTGTCGGGATTGCCGGGGGCGGGTTGCTCGGTCGTTGCTGGGCCAAGGCCTGCCGGGGTGTCGTGTGAGGTGGAGATTCGTGCCAGCAATGATGAACTGCGACAAGCAAAAATACAGAAAAATCCGCCGCGTCTTTCACGAACCCGGCAAATATCATGGCCTGGGTGGGTGGCGTCCGAGTGGAACTGTCATTCGCCCTGGCAAAGTTTCCGGACGCTGCCGGAAACACCGTCGGCGCTTCCTGAGCCGGACCTTGAATTGACAAGGAATTCGCAATGAATCCCGGAACATGACTTGGCACATTCCGGGGGGATGCCGGGACTTAGCCACAGCGGGGTGGCGCGGCGCTTCCCACCGCACTCCATACACTCACCCGCCCAGGCGCGAGCCAAAGTCTGGAGTGCGGTGGGAAGGGCGCAGCCCGCCACACCGCTGTGGCTAAACCGTTAGAGCTGCGGGGTTCCCATGAGGCACGGTCCGTCTCGCAGCGGGCACGCCTCTCCCGAGTAACTTGGCTCCGAGGATGCCCGTTAGGGAGCGACGACATTCCTGTCGTCGAGCGGAAGGAACGTCCATGAACAGAGCCTTCGGCACGCACTCATGGGCCGCCCTTCCGCTACCACCACAA
>JAPLUI010000158.1 GCA_026397725.1 Verrucomicrobiota bacterium
AACATGCGCGTGCGCGCGTGCGAGTCAAGAATTATTTATTGCGCACATGAAATATATTTCGAACCGGCAGAATCGTTGGAAAATCAACGGATTCCGAATTCAGCGGCCTCCGGCCGCGGGGCCTATGTCCAGAGATCTGATCCCCAATCCGCCGCGCCGGCGGGCTTGCGCTGACCTCCAACCAGCAAGCGGTGGCGTCTCATTCAAAGCGCAAGCAATAGTTTCGCGAAAGCACCAGTCCCCATCGCAATCCCATCAATCTCACGCGAGGCCCTTGCGTCTGCGCAGCCACCACTCGCCGCAGAGGCAGCCGAGCAGCAGGGTGGCGACCAGCGGATGGTTCCATATGTCAGTGAGCACTACGCGTTCGGTTAGACGCCGGGGTTTGGGCAGGCCGTTCAGCCACTGGTTGCCCTCGCCGTGCGCGTAATAGGCCCCGCCGCTGTGCCTGGCGATGTCGTGCAGCAGCCCGGCGTCGGGCGCTTCGCCGCGCCGTTCCTCGGGCGAGGCGGCGACCGCGATGCGGGTGTTAGCCCGGGCCTCGCCGCCGTTCCACGCGGCTTGCGCCTCGACTGCGTAAACCCCGGTGGCATCGACCTTGATCTCGCTGCGGAAGCCGTTGACCCTGCGGCCGTCCGGGTTGCGCCAGACAGCGGCTTGCAGCGCCAGTGGTTTGTTAGAACCGCTCGGGTCCCTGACGTTCAGACTGAGGGATTTGAAGGGAGCCTCACCCTTGCCGATCCACTCGGCCTGCACGGCGGCCATGTCACCCTGCCGATAGAACGAGCGCTCCGAGGTCAACTCGAGGCGCCCGCCGCTTTGCAAGCCCTCTTGGTCGGGTGCCAGCCAATCGAGCAGTTGGCCCCAGAACGTGTCGTAGGGGGAGAGCTTGCCGCTCCATCCCGGGGCCGCCACCCGCCAGCGCCAGAGCGTGTCGCTGAGCACCACGGCGACGCGTCCGGCACCCTGTTGTTTCACGACGACCAAGGGCCGTGCCTGGCCGTCGGCGATGGCCTCCATCAGCACCTGGGCGTTGCCGGCCACACCGGTGGCGGAGTTGGCACCTTGCAAGGCCGGGAAATCCTTCACCGCCTCAAACAGCGGGCCGAACACCGGATGTCGCAACCCCGCATCGGTCAGGCGCACGCCGAAGCGGCCGTCGCGATGCGGCGCGGGCGTCGGCACCGGCAGGATGCGGCCGAGTGACGCGGCTGCCAGCGGCGAGCCTAACAAATTGGGGCCGCCCAGCACCGCCAGCCCGCCGCCATTGCCCGCGTAATCGGCGAGCGCCTGCCACTGGGCCGGATTGAGCGCGTCCGAACTCACGTCGGCTAGAATGACGGCGGCGCGGGAGGCCAGCGCCGCGGCACTGAGATCGAGCGTGTCCTTGGCGGTGCCGCTGCCGTTGCCCAGACTGGCCCAGCGACCGTCCTGCCAGCGGGCGTAGCTGTCGAGCCGCACGTTGCGGTCGGTGGTCAGGGTGCGGCGCAGGAATTTCCCCTCGAAGCCCAGCGTGTTTTCCAGCAACAACACGCTGCGGCCTTCCTGTCTAACAGCCACGACGAAGGGTTGGGCGCGGGCTGCAGGATCCGCCGCCGGGTCGGTGATCCGGATTTCATAGGCATGGCTGCCGGGGCGCTCCGGCTTGAGCGGCAACAGGGCCTCCGCCACCTCGCCGCGGCGGGAAAAGCGCACGCGTTTTTCCGCCAGCTTGCGGTCCTCGCTCCACAGTTCCACCGGAATGTCCTTGCCATCCACGCCCCAGCCTTGCAGCACGACGCGCACGCTGGTTTCGGCACCCGCCATCGGGCGGCGCGGCGGCTCGACCTGCCACACCGTCACCCGTGCGGCGGCGGCGGCAGTGGTGGCCGGGGCTTCGACTTCCAGCACCCAGCAGGGCAGATCAAGGCTAACAGGCGGGCCGCCGTCGGTGTCCAGGCCATCGGAAAGCAGGACGATCCCCGCCGGGTTCTCGCGACCCCAGCGCTGGGCCCACTCGGCGAGGGCGGCGTTGAGGCGGGACTCGGTGCCGGTGAAGGCGATCTCGCCCGGCACGGTTTCCAGCAACTCGCGAGCGACGGAGCAATACCGGAGGTCGCAGGTCTCGCTGGCTTTGCGGAACGCGGGGGAGTCCAGCCATTCGAGCGCCACTTTGCTGCGCGGCGCGGTGGCCGGGCCGTCGTTCATGCTTTGCGAGGCATCGACCAGCACCCCGACGAGCGGGCGCTCTGCCACCGTTTCGCGCCGCCGGAATTGGGGCTGGAGCAACACCCATGCTAACAACATCGCGGCACTGCCGCGCAGGCCGGCCAAGCCCGCCGCCCGCCGCCGGTCCGCGTCGTGGCGCAATCCGCGGAAGGTCCACGCGGTGAGTCCTAACACAGTTGCCGCCAGGGCCTGGAAAACCAGGTTGGTGCTCATGCGTCAGCGCTCCTTCCCACTGCCCGCGCCCGGAAGCGCGGCCCGTCCGCCACCGGAGCGGAGCCGCCCGCCGCCGCCTCACGTCGGCCGGCCGCCACCGCGCTGGCCCAGCCCTCTGCCAGAAACACCAGGGCCGCCGCCGCGAGCACCCACGGCCACAGCGGCACCTCGCGGCGGATTTCCTCGCGCCATTCGCGGAGGCCCTGCGCTCCGGTCGCCACCCGCCCCGGCAACATCGCTTGCAGCTTCGCGGAATCCATGGCCCGCAAGTCGGACTCCGCACGACGAACATTCACGGCACAACGCCATTGGGTTTGGCCGGCTTTGGAAATCGCCTCAAACAAACCACTGCGGAGCGCCCGCGGCGCCGGGTTGCCGTCGTCCGCGGCGGACCATGCCGCAGCCCCGGCAAACTTAGTTAGATCGGGCCAGGCCTCGCCGACGTAACAGGACGTCGTGCTTTGCATGGCAAGTTCCCTGGCACGGGCGAGTTGCTGGACGAGGGGCACGAAGACCGGGGAAAGCGGCAGATCGCCCCATGAGCGGTCGGCGCTGGCATTGAGCCAGAGCACGCGGCCTGGCCCATGGGGAACTTCCACTAACAAAGGTAACTCGCCCGCCAGCGTGGCCAGGACTTTGCCACCGGCGGTCGGCCCGCAGCGCCTGGCGGTTTTCTGCGGCAAGGGTGGAAACGCCGTCCGGTCGCTCCACAGCCCATCGAACAAAGGATGGGCGGGCACCAGCAGCCGGGTGGCCATCCGCCCCGCAGGCAGGTTGATTTCCTCCCCCGCCGTCACTGGCCAAGCCTTGGGCAAGGGCTCGGGTGGCGAGTCGGCGGTGACCACCACGGTGCCACCCGCCTCCGCAAAGGCCAGTGCTTTCGTCCATGCGCCTTGGTCACTCACCGCCCCACCGGTAAACCACACCGAATCGATACCGTCCGTCGGCTGCTTGCCCCAGGCCTCGGTTTCGATGACCAGAGCCTTGCCGGCCCCACCCGCCGCCAGTGCCTTTGCTAGAAAAAACGACGTCCGCATGCCGCCGCCCATTCCGCCACCGCGATCCACCACCAGGGCCTTCAGCGCCCGCTGCAGCGGCAAGGCGAAGCACCAGCGGTCGTCGCAGGCCAGCGCGTCACCCGCCAGCGCCAGCTCGCCCGCCAGCACCGGCCCATCCATCACCGGCACGGGCAAGGCCAGGGGCACCTCCACCGAGCCGTCGGCGGGAAGTTCCACCGGCTTGCGCAGCAGCACCTGGCCGCCGAGCCGGCATTCTAACAAATCATTCGCCGCCGCGTCGCCGTGATTCACCAGTTTGGCCATGCCGGTGAGCAAGGCCCCCTCGCGCACCGCCCGGCCGTCCCACTCGACGGCGGCCACACTTATGTTAGAAGCACGCACGGGATCCGGGGCCAGCACCACCAGGCGCACGCCGCTGCGGGGCCAGGCACGCCGGAAGAAGCCCTCGGCTGGCCAGTCCCATGCCGCCGGCTGGTTGTCGGTGATGACCACCAACTCCTTGCGGCCGTCCCTGCGGGTGTCGGCCCATTCGCGTGCCGCATTGAACACGGGGGCCAAGCTCGACGAGCCTTCGGATACGCTCAGCGCATCCAGTTCCCGGAACCAATGCCCGCGATCGACGATGGGCACCGGCACCGGTTGCTCCAGTCGATCCGTTAGGACCCACAACGCCACCGCGTCGGATTCATTGAGGCCGGCGATCCATTCGCGTGCCAAGCGTTTGGCGGCATCGAGCCGGCTGCCACCTGCGCCCCGCCAGCCCATGCTGGCCGTGGCGTCGATCACCACCACCGATTCCACCGTGCGAGCCGCGCCGAACCAGGTGCCGGTCGAGCGCACGACCGGTCGTGCGAAGGCGAGTGCCAGCAAGGCCACCAGCAGCAGTCGCAGCACGAGCAGGCCGAAGTCCTCGACCCGCGCCTGGCGTTTCATGCGTGCCGCCGCCATTTTCAGATAGCGCAGCGAGGGAAACTCCACCGGCGTCTGCCGCCGCTTCCGCCGCAGGTGCAGCCACAGCGGCACCGCCAGAGCGGTGGCGCAGGCTAACAGAAATGGCGAGAGCAAGCCCATGGGGGAGAGAAGAAAATGCTGAAATGCTGAAATGAAGTGGCAGGCATCTGCCAGCTCCTCGGTGCGCAGCAGCCGCAGGGGGAGCTTGCTGGCATCGGGGATTCGTTAGCGCATGGTTCTCACGGGACGGGTGGTGGCAGTGCAGGATCCGACTTCAGTTAGAATGGCAAACTCCCAAGGTGCGGGCTGACGAGGCATTGGTACTTGGACCGGAACCCATAGGCAAGCTCCTTTCGCAGGCCCGCGCTGACACGGGGAAAGAGAGGCCGCACCTGCGGATGGGCCCTGATTTCGATCTCATCGAACCGCACCACGCGGTAGGGATGCGTGCGGATGGCTGGCAGGAAGCCGCAGGCGAGACCGCGCATGGTCCCGGAGCTGAGGACTTAGTGGCGACCGGGCACGCTGGCCAGCTCGCCAACTGCGGCGCTGGAGTCTGCCGCCTGCTGCTTGACGCTGGTTTCCCGGTGCCGGGTCAGCATGCTGTTGCAGACCCTGGCCTAGGTTCCTGAGGCCCGCCACGCCGCCAAGGCGTGGTTGGCGGGGCGCAAAGCGGGCGCGAGCGAGCGGTAAATCTCAAACAGCGGCGCGTAACGCGCCGTCACCGCGGGGTTGGGACGATAGATGCGCGTGGAACCTTTGACCCGCTCCGCAGCTTCATCCAGATCACGCCAAATACCGAGCGCAACCCCCGCCAGCATGGCCGCGCCGAGCGGCGAGGTGTCCTGAATCTCCGAGACCTCCACCTCCATGCCGGAAACGTCGGCTTTGTTCTGGAGCCAGAACGAGTTGCGGGTGGCACCGCCTGAAGCAACAATCCGTTGGAACCGCGTGTCCATGCACCCCTCCATGGTTCTGAGGATGTGCAGAAATTGGTAGTTGAGGCCCTCGATGACGGCCCGGAACAAAGCGGTCTTGCGCGTCGTGTTGAGGAGTCCGACAAAGGCGCCGGCGGCGCGGTCGTCGTTGACCGGACAGGGGGCGGAAGAAAGATAGGGCAGAAAAATCACGCCGCCCGCGCCCGGTTGCGATTCGCGTTCGCCAGCGGCGATCAAGTCCTCCCAAGGCCGGTCCGCATCGCCGGTGACCTCGCGAAACCACGCCAGCGCGGAGGCCGAGGGCGAACCGCCCCAAGCCGCGTAGCGCCCGGGGGCGACATGTGCCTGCATACAGACCCCCGCGCGGCCCAAGGTCCAACTGCAGTCCGCTTGCGCGACGGTGGCTATCAGGCTTTCCCAGCTTCCCATGAGATTGGCAACCAGACCCGGCCGGTGCGCGCCGACCGGCAGCGTGCCACAGAGATGGTCTTGCCCGCCCAGCACCACCGGAGTGCCCTGCGGCAATCCGGTCAGGCGTGCGGCAGCTTCCAGCACCGTACCCAGCACCGTGCCCGAGGGTTGCACTGCGGGTAACAGCTTGCGCGGAATGCCGGAACATTCGATCAGCTCATCCGACCACTCGCGCTTCTGTTGATCGAACAGCAGCATGCAGCTCGCCATGCTCGGGTCGGTGGCACGCACGCCGCAGAGCCTGAAGTTGACGAAGTCCTCGATCAGCAGCCACGACTCCGCTTGCTTGATGAGGTCCGGCTCATGCTCCATCATCCAGCGCACTCGCATCACCCCGGTCATCGCCCACGGCGGAAACCCGGCGATTCCAAAGGTTTTCTCCGCGCCGATCGTCTGCTCCCACCAGGCCGCCTGGGGCGCGGTGCGACCGCAGTGCCAACTGATGAACGGATAGAGCGTGCGGCCGTCGCCGGAGACGGGCACGCCGTCCATGCCCATGCCGGTCACCGCCACGCCGGTGACGCGTGCGGGGTCATCGATGGCAGCCATCACTTCGCGGCACGCCTCGCCCACGCCGCCCCAGATCGCGTCGGGGTTCCAGAAGACCCACTCGGGATGCGGCGCCGCATACGGGTTGAAGCGCTCGGTCGGACGCGAGGCGGAAGCCACACGGCGGCCGTCGGGCGCATAAAGACCGACCTTGGTCGAGGTCGATCCGAGGTCGATGGCTGCCACCAGTTTGCGTTCAGAGGTCATCGCGGGGGTTATCTCACATTGCGTTGGCATAGGCCAGGATGCAGACCCCGGCCACCAACATCGCCAGGGCGGAACGGATGCCATTCACGGCGCGGGGGGCGGCACCGCGCCATTCGCCGGTTAGAAAGCCGTTGATCGTGCCCGTGAAAATCGCGAGCGACATGAAGATGGCGTAGCCGACCGAGACTCCGAGGGTTCCTAACATCGGACAGCCGACACCGAAGCACGCGATGGCACCATCGTGCAGCAGGGCCATGACCAGCGCGATCACATAGACGGGGAAAATGCCCGGACCCGTCAGCGTGTGCCAGGTCTTGTTCGCGGTGAGTTTATAGGCACAATAGCCACACGCCGAGAAGGATCCGCCCCAGAGCGCGAGTGCGGTCACCACGAAGCTCGCCCGCCACGCCGGATTGGCGAAGGGTGCGGCGGAGGCCCGCTGCATGACGTCACCGCCGAACCCGAACGCCAGCGCATAACAGGCACAGAGGACGCCGGAAAGCACGGCCACGGCAATTCCCTTGGATAGATCGCGCGGGACCTGGCCAGTGCCGCCGCCTTGTTCCTTGAGCCACGCGGCCTTGCCGGAGACGACCACGCCCAGAATGCAGACCGCCGCACCGCCCAGCATCACCGCGCCTTTGGGGGTGCCGAAAACGCCCGGGGTGAAAATGAGCGCCGGAACGATCATGCCGAAGGCGATCTGCACCCCATAATTGATCGCATAGGCCAACGAGAGGCCGACGAATGCGAAGCTGAGGCCCAAGGTCATCGACCCCAGCCCCCACAGCAAGCCAAAGGCCACCGGGCCGATCCACTGGCCGGGCGGCAGCGACCCGCAGATCCCGAAGAGGTTTTTCACCAGCGCGGGGCCAGCCAGCAGGGGTAGAAAAACGGTGGCGCAGAAAAAGAATGGACCCCACAGCGTTTCCCATGGGGTGTCTTTCCGCACGAACTTGCTGGGCAGGCCAAACGAGCCTCCGCACAGCGCGCCTATCACGATCAATATGAATCCTGTGGTCATGGGTTATCTCCTGCGGTCAGAAAATCGGAGTGTCGGCGCAGACCACAGTGGGGGCCTCGCGGCACCCGCCCAAGGGGCCTCGGAGCGCGACAGCAACGGAGTGGTGGGTAAAGCCGAAATGCTGAAAATCTGAAAATCTGCCAGGAAGAATGCACCACGACCCACGCCTGGACGACGGATTTGGGCAAGGGAGCGCAGTTGGCAGCCGGATTCATCGGAAAAAGTTCTTCGCGCTGAAAATAGCTGCCCGCCCCGCTTTGCCAAGGATTCTTTTGACAGGATTCTTTTGACAGGATTCTTTTGGACAGGGGTTGGCAAGATGCCGCTACTACCCGGGATTCAGGCGCCGAGGCGCTGGCGATCGGCTAACAATTCGGTGAGGAACCCGGCTGGCGTGCGCTCGGTGGTGGCGAGGCGGAAATCCACGCGCAGGGCACCGCAGCGGGCGCGGCAGCCGTCGATGGCCGCGCCAATGGCCTCGCGGTAGGCACGGCGGACCAGGGCGGCATCGGCTTCAAGGCGTTCGCCGGTTTCCATGTCGATGAAGTCGGAGACGCCGTCAAAGGGCAGGTCGAGTTCCGCCGGGTCGAGCACTTGCACGAGCACCACGTCGTGGCCGCGGCGGCGGAAATGCGCCAGCGCGCGGAACACCGCCGCCGGCGCATCTAACAAGTCGGACAGCATCAGCACCAGCCCGCGGCGGGTCATGCCCTCGGCCAGGGACTCCAGAGCCTTGCCGGTGTCGGTGCGGCCGGACGCCTGATGGGCCGCGAGGGCCTCCAGGAAATTCCGGACATGGCGGCTGCCGCCCTTGGCCGGGAGCCAGCGGCGGACTTGGTCGTCGTAAATGACGAGGCCGACGGAATCCTGTTGGTGATGGGCCAGATAGGCGACCGCTGCCGCCACTTCGCGGGCGAATTCGAACTTGGCGATTGAGCCGGAATGGCGGAAGGCCATGGAGGCCGAGGCATCGAGCACGAGGTGGACGCGGAGGCTGGTTTCCTCCTGATACTGTTTGATGAAATAACGCTCGCTGCGCCCGAACAACTTCCAATCGAGATGCCGCAGGCTGTCGCCCTGGACGTAGTCGCGGTGGTCGCGGAACTCGACGCTCGCGCCTTTCAGCACGCTCGAGTGGCGGCCGGCGCGACCGCCCTCGGCCGTCCAGCGCGAGCCCAGCATGAGATGGTCGAGTTGCCGCATCGTCTCGGCTGATAGAAGGTCGCTGAAGCCGGACATGTTGGATTGATGATGGATGATTTCACCTTACGAGGGCGTGGAAGAGGATGTTGATGCCGAGGGCGGTGGCGTCGGCCGCTTCGTAGCCGATGGCATAGGGCGCCGGGGCCTGTTCCCAGCCGGCGGACAGATCCCGCGGGCAATAAATCACGGCGGTGGCGCCGTTGATATCAGCGACCAGCAGCTCGGGGGTGGTGCTGCGGCGCTGGTCGAGTTGTGCGGCCAGCGCCGGGCGGACTTTCACGGTGCCCACTTCGTTGGGCTGATGGAGCAGCGAGGCGGTGGCGGGCACCGGCACCAGCGGGTGTTCCGGCAGCACCTGGGTCATTTCCGCGCGGAAGGCGGTGTCAAAGGACGCGCGCCCGTCGGCGGCTTCCGCAAACAACACGCCGCCCTTCATCAGGAACTGCCGCAGGTTCGCCCGTTCGTTGTCGCCCAGTGCGAAATCGGTGGTTCCGGTTAGATAGAGCAGCGGGGTTTCGAACATCGAGGCCTCGGACAAGGCCACCTCGCGCCACTCGAAGGACACCGGCGCACCGGTGGATTCATTGAATTTCCGCAGCAGCATCGGCAGCGCGGCAGGCCGGGTTTTCCAGGGTCCGGCATGCGCCACCCAACCGAGGTGCAGGCTGCCCGCCTTGCTGCCGCCGGCATCCGCCAGTTCCACACTGTGGCCCGCGCTGCGGCCGGCTTCCTGCATGGCGGTCACGTAGGAAAGGAGGTTCGCCCCGAGCTGCCGGGCGTCGGCATCCTCATAGCCCCAACTGTCGTGGCGGTTGTTCTCCCAGCCCATGGCGATGTCGAAGCGGGAGATGATGATGGCCGTGCGGTTGTCGATGTCCACGCCGTCGAGCCACGGATAGGCATCGGTGACCACGCCGTCGCGGATGGCACGCTCGCGGTATTTCACTTCCTTGATCTCATGGTAGGCGCGGAACAGCGGGTGATCGAGGCGGAGCCGATAGACCGGGCTTTCCGGCAGGACCTGCTGCGCCGCCCCGACTGCGGATTGATAGAAATCCGGATGGCCGACGAGGGCGTTGAAGATGACGGTGCCGCCGTTGCGCAGGTACTCGCGGAGGCGGGCGGCTTGCGCCGGTTCGAGCTTGAAGGGCTTGTAGCCGGAACGGTAGAGCACCGGGTTCTCGCGCGGGTTCACCGAGATTTCCGCCCAGGTCTTGATGTTGGAGGTGAAGTTCGCGCCCATCTCGCCGCTCATCCATTCCAGCAGGCGCTTGAGGTCGTGCGGCGTGCGGGCCCAGTCCTCGGCGTCGGCGGTGCGGATCTTGGTAAGCAGGACCGGCGGCTGTGGCGGGTTTTTGCGTTCCTGGCGTTTTTGCGGCACCACCGGATAGGGCAGTGGCGGCATTCCTTCCGACGACGAGACCTGCGCTGGAGGCGGTTTGGGTGCTTCCAAGGGCGGCGGCTCCGGCGGTTTGGGTGCCGCGATGGCCGCCACCGGAAGCAATGCACACAGAATGACAGGCAGGGCTTTCATGGCTGCAAGAATCATGCGCTCGATTTCGGAAAACGGAAGCCCGGAATTTCAACGGCCCGGACCTCCCGGAAGTTTGACCGGAGTTCCATGAGCTGTTTGATGACGGACCGGACGATGGTCCGGCCGCAGCGAGCGCCGGGATTTGGCCACAGCGGGGTGGCGCTGCGCTTCCCACCGCACTCCATACCTTCACCTGCCCAGGCGCGAGCCAAGGTATGGAGTGCGGTGGGAAGGGCGCAGCCCGCCACCCCGCTATGGCTAAACCGTTAGAGCGGCGGGGTTCCCATGAGGCCCGGTCCGTCTCGCGGCGGGCACGCCCCTCCCGAGTAACTTGGCTCCGAGGATGCCCGTTAGGGAGCGACGACATTCCTGTCGTCGTGCGGAAGGAACGGCCATGAACAGAGCCTTCGGCACGCACTTATGGGCCGCCCTTCCGCTACCACCACAAGAATGTGGTGGCTCCTTATCGCGCCCACGTT
>JAPLUI010000121.1 GCA_026397725.1 Verrucomicrobiota bacterium
AGCCATCTCAGTCTAACGTCACCCTACCCGCATCCGTTCCAGTGCCGCGTCCAGCTCGGTTTTCCCGAACCTCACCGCCCGACCGATCTTAAAATAGGGGATCATTCCGGCCATGCGCCAGCAGTAGAGGTTGCGTTTGCTCACGCGGAGGTAGGCGCAGGCGTCATTTTCGGTGAGTAACGGGTCGGTGGTTAGGGCGGTGCGCGGCGAATCAGTTTGCGTGTCCATGCCGGTGTTGGCCATGTCAACGGGACGGATGGTGACACGGTGGTGACAAATGGTGACAACCAGTTAGCCACCGCGGTTCCAGTTGGCCAAAATGGTGCAAAATACTGCTGGCCAATAGCGGCCAATAGCGGCCAATTACGGCAAATAGATGCTGTAACATGCTGATTATGAAGGAATTACGACTCACTACGAATCAGAAGGTTAGGGGTTCGAGTCCCTTCGGGTGTACCATCTGCCAACCCATTCATTCCCAATGGGTTACGGTAATGACGGCGGCTGCTTTCCTGCGCCCTGACCCACCATTATCTCCCCGCAGGCCGGGCCACGGCGGCGGAGCAACTCAAGAAAGTCAAGGCGCAGAGCGGCGAGGTGGAAATCCACACACCCGCGCGGGTGATCGCCTCGTGCCAATTCAACAAGGAAGTCTCGGCGCTGGCGCGTGCCCTGAAAATCGGCTGGCCCCACAATGTGTTGCGGCATTCGTTCATCAGCTATCGGATCGCCAAGATCAAGAGCGCCGATCAGGTCGCCCTCGCAGCGGGCAATTCGCCGTCGATCATCTTCAAGCACTACCGCGAGTTGACCACCGACAATCAGGTGGAGGAATGGTTCGGCATCCTGCCGCAAGACGGCCAGTGGGAAAACACCTTCACCTACGACACCAAGACACGGACGGTGACGCTCCCCGCAGAGGTTGCTACGTGATCCCCTGTCCAATCCGCACGCCAATGGTGATTGCTAGACGCGGATGGTGCATGAGACGGTCGGCCAAATTGCCATACCTTGTGTGGCCGGCGCGTGCTCCTACGATTGATTACGCGGCAAATCCGGGGCATGGCGTAAGGCCTCCCCACCCCGAATTTGCGACGGCGGAAAAATGGTGTCCGCGCGGCCATTGATACTCTGGTTGGTTTTGCCGGGCATGCTGGATTAGTCCTGTCAGATGATTTGCTTCATGATCTTGTCACAGCGAACGCAGACCGCTTCATCGGCTGCACAGGAGGCCGTCCTGTACGAACAAATCGAGCAGTACATGTAGTTGCAGGTAGTGCAGTAATACACAGCCGTCGCCCGGTTGATTCCGGGATTCTCACCGGTGTCACTAATCTCTCCGGCACGTGCGCCGCAGCACAGGCACCATGGTTTCTCACCTTTCTTCAACCATCGTGGTCTTGTGCTGTGTTTCGGGGCCATATCTTTCATTTTTCGTGACATAACGGGGTTGCTTCCTGGCCGCACCTTGCGGCGTCTTACACGAGCGCGAGTAAAGGGTAACGGTTGTGGAAAAAGCGCCCTTTGTGGCAGCGCAGCAGGAACGCCAAGGTCCGCTCCGGCGGCAAGCCCCGCAGGTGAAACGTCTCCAGCAGCGATTCCGCGCCGTACTCGCGAATCAAGCGCTGCACAAATGGCAGGCTGATGTTCTGGCTGGTGACGAAGTTCCGCAGCACAAGCCGCTCGGTCCCTGACAAGCCGTCGCCCTGCTTGCGCATGCCGGACATGACGTGCTTGAAGCCGAGCATAAGATCCTGACCCTCATCGGGATTGAAGAACATGCCAATGCCCTGGTCGTGATCGAGCATCGAGCGTGGGAATTGCATCAGCGGCCGCGGCTGTGTCAATCCCCGCTCGTTCATGATGCGCCGCACATGCTCCGGATCGGCTGCCTGCCACCTGGCTTCCAGCCGCTTTTGTTCGGCCGCCGCTAACGCCAGACCGTCGGGGAAGACTGCCAGGTCGTCGCCGTGGTACGCCACGAATTCAGCATGGAGACGGCGGATCGACGCCCTCGCTTGGGCGGCTTCGGCAGGACAATAGCGATAGGCGATGCTGGGGCTCTTTTCCAGCATGCTCTTGCGAAGCTTGGCGTCCTCAGCATCCGGCAGATCTCGAAAAATGCGTTGCTCGCCTGACCAATACCACTCGTTGCGCCAGGGCGTCAGCGAACCAAACACCACCAGACCCGGTTCAAACGGGCAGCCTGCCATGTCAGTACTGACGGTGTAGCACTGTCCGTTGACGAGGTTGCGCACGACGATGGTGTGCGGCGTGCCGCCATCGGGTTGCCTTGACAACACCCGGTAGAATGCGGCGTGCCGCTCGTCCCAAGACCGCAACGCGGCACGGTCCTCTTCGGACACGTTAGGCAGTGCGCCAGCCAGAACGTCAATCGCAGCCATGCCCGACCATGGGGTGTATTCCTGGCAAATGAAATCGTCGATGATTCCGATAGAGGCGCCTTGTTCTTGTCTGCTGACGTCTTTGTCGAAGACCTGACGAAACAAATAGGAATGGGTACCGAGCCAAACGAGTTTGCGCTTGATCTCCCAGCCGAAGCGCGAGGATCCGGCAAGAAAGGTCTTCACTCCAGACTCCGGCGGCAACCGGTGGAAGCGCTCCTCAAGCAGCGTGCTTGCGGCATCGGCAAGCAAGAGCAGATTGGGGTGGGCGGGACTGGGACAATTCTCGGGGCTCATCACCTGCCACAGTGTCCACAGCAGATGTTGCATGCGGCGCGGGTCGAAGCCAGCAAGCGGCGCTGTCGAGTCTGTGTCTTCGGCCAACGGAAGAGGGGTGCCAAACAACTCACGATTGGTGTTTTCCAGACTGCGCCAGAGACCTGCGTCCGCGTGCAAGTCCTCGCCAAATTCCACCAGAATGACGGCCACTTCGCTCACGAAGTCTCCCGGCCAGATCACGGAAGGATCGTGGAAATCGCGCTGGATTTTACGCAGCAAGCGCCGCATGTCCTGGGCAGTTTCCGGCAGGTATCTATCCGCCCGACCTGGCTTCCCCGGGGGGCGGTTGGCGCGGAAAATGTCTTTGATTGCAATGCTCATCGAGAGGCGGAGACTACCCAGTCAAGCGAGCTTGGCAAGCGCAAAGTCTGAACTGTGGGCCAGCGGATTCGGCCAAGAGGTCTGGCACCGTCTGCTCGCTGTGAGCGCGGAAGATTGCTGGGGCATTCTCACCCAGGAGGTCAAGGCGCTGCACGACAGCTACCCCGATACTGTGGCATGCACCTGATGCAACCCCGCTTCCCGCTGGGAAGAACCCACGCCACCCCCGGCACGCTTGCGCTGGACGTGGACATGTCGGCCTACCTCCGCCGCCACCACTGCGGCGATTGGGGGAACTCGGCCGTCCCGGCTGAGAGGGAAAACGGGCGTCACGCCTGTTTTGCGACGGCTAGCGCAACAGCTTGCATCACGTGACCTGGGCACGACAGGCGGGGACGCCCGTCTTCCCTAACATCCGGGACGGATGTTTTCCATGGCGTCCCGACCACGCCCTGGCATCGCTTCGTCCAAGCCGCAGGCCAATGACGCTGATGGCCCGGAAATGGCCCGCAAACATGGCGCGGCCCGCCGTGCGGATGGTGCGCGACAAACGACGCGGATGGGTGGCAGGAAGGAGGATGTCGGAACGCACAACCCTCCGGCACTTCCAAGCCACCATGAACCTATTGGATAGTGGATAGGGGATAGTGGATAGTGGATAGTGGATAGTGGATAGTGGATAGTGGATAGTGGATAGTGGATAGTGGATAGTGGATAGGGGTATGATGGGCGATCTTTCCTCCCGCAGGCGTGCAGCCATGGGTTTGGCAAGAATCTTCAATTTCAGCCTCTACCTCAGTCCGCCGACACGCCCCGCG
>JAPLUI010000050.1 GCA_026397725.1 Verrucomicrobiota bacterium
AGCACTTCTGGCGGTCCGACCATTACGGCGAGCTGTCGAACAATGTTCTCTCCCGCCCGGCCATCGTGATTGACACTCCGCAGTGATCAAACAATTCTCAACAACATTCATGACCAACACATCAGCCACACCAGAGAATGCCATTTCGTGGCGTCACTTCTTGCTCTCCGCCTCGCTGGCGACGGCAGCTCTTGGCATGAAACCACTCACGGGCATGGCGGCCCCGGTGCAGGAACTCCCCGTCCGGGCGGACACCCCGGGAAAACTCTGTCTTTGGTCTGATCGGCCGGCGCAAGCGTGGATGACGGAAGCCCTGCCGCTCGGCAATGGCCCCATGGGGGCGATGCTCTTTGGCGGCACGGAGATCGAGCGGGTCCAGTTCAATGAGATCAGCCTCTGGTCCGGAACCCGCATGGCGGTCGAGGGCCTTGATGACGATGGCCAGGACCTGGGTGCCTATCAGGCGTTTGGCGACATCCTCATCCATCTCGGCCACGACTTCACCAAGGTCACCGACTACCGGCAGGAACTCGATATTGATCGCGCCGTGCATCAGGTGACCTACGAATACAACGGCGTGCGCTATCAACGCAGCGCCTTCGCCAGCCATCCCGACGGAGTCATTGTGATCCAACTAACGGCTGACAAGCCGGCGGCCTACACCGGCCGCGTCCAGCTAACGGACATGCACCAGGCGCGGATTGCCGCCGCTGGCAACAGGCTCAGCGCGGTGGGCAAGCTGGAGAACGGTTTTGAATACGAAGCCCAACTGATGGTGCTGAATGAAAATGGCACTGTCGCGGTGAAAGATGACGAGGCCTGCGCCAAGAACCCATGGGACCTTGCCGTGCCCGCCGCCAGTCTGGCCTTCGAGCAATGCGTCCTCGGGGCGGGCACCAACTTCCTCCAGGATCACACCAAGCAGTGGCTGGGCACGCATCCCCACGCCGCCGTCACGAAGCAGGTGGATGCCGTCGCCCGGCAGAGTGTGAAGGAATTGTTGGCGCGGCATGTGAAGGATTATCAATCGCTGTTCCGCCGGTTTTCACTGGATTTGGGAACCACCGCGCCCGACCTGCTGGCCAAGACCACCTTGGCGCGGCTGGAGGCCTATAAGAAAAACACCACGGCCGATCCGGATCTCGAGGCCTTGTTCTGCCAGTTCGGCCGCTACCTGCTGATCAGTTGCTCGCGCCCGGGATCTTTGCCCGCCAATCTCCAGGGAGTCTGGAACGACAGCAACGAACCCGCCTGGGCCGGCGACTACCACTCGAACATCAACCTCGAGATGAACCTCTTCACCAACACGATCGAGGCCGCCGATGTGCTGGGCGATGACAAGGAATTCCGCGACCACATCGCCGGCTTGCGCGACAAGCTGCTCAAGCGGAGGATCGGGCGTTGGGGACAATTGCAGGAGTGGGAAGAAGACAAGGACGATCCCAAGGATGATCATCGCCATGTCTCCCATCTGTTCGCCTTGTATCCCGGCCGCCAGATCACCCGCGCAACCACTCCCGAACTGGCCGGGGCCGCCCGGGTTTCCCTGCAAGCCCGCGGCGATCAAAGCACCGGCTGGAGCCGCGCCTGGAAAATCAATTTCTGGGCCAGGCTGTGGGACGGCGATCACGCCTACACCATGCTGCGCAGCCTGCTCAACGTCGTCCGCGAGACGAAAACCATCTACGGCGACAGCGGCGGCGGCGTCTATCAGAATTTGTTCGACTCCCATCCGCCGTTCCAGATCGACGGCAATTTCGGCGCGACCGCCGGCTTCTGCGAGATGCTCGTGCAAAGCCATGAGAGTCAGGAGTCAGGAGACAGGGGACAGGGGACAGGGGACAGTTATCCAGCTCCTGCCCGCGCTGCCCAAGGCGTGGCCGAGCGGCAAGGTCACCGGCCTGTGCGCGCGTGGCGGCTTCGCGGTGGACATGAGCTGGGACGACGGCCACTTGACCACGGCCGTGATCCATTCCAAGCCCGGCCTCCCGTGCAAGGTCGTGTGCGGTGACAAGACCTGGGAATTGAACACCACCGCCGGCAAGTCTTATCCTCTAACGCTCGCGAACAAATAAGCCGGCCAGGCAATCGTGCAATCGATCACCTTATGAAAACCGGTAGCCAGGAAGTGCCTTCCTTTCCAGCCTCAACCAACACAGAATTTCATCCTGCCTTCATGCGAATTTCATCCTCGGGTGCGACGCTGCCCCTGCCATGAATCAAACCACCATGAATCAAACCAAACCATGAAAACAACCATCGCACTCAGTATCGCCCTGCTCACCATCGCGGGCCTTGCCAATGCAGCCGACACCAAGCCGGAGCCGGCGAAACAGGAAGCAAAAGACGGCACGCGGGCAGAGCGCGTGGCGAAGATCACGAAGCAACTCAGCAGGGCGGCCAAACTGCCAGGACCACTGCTCGACGCCCACTTCGTCGAGGAGCAGACTGGCGATGGCCGACTCGGCCCGTCGGACTTTAAGGCGTTCTATGCCCTTACCGTCGCCCCCGCCGACATCCCCACATGGAGGGCCGCATTGTCCAAATCGAAAACTTGGAACCATTTCTCGAACGACGAGGACATCAAGCGTGCGGCACCGAAGAAGGCGCAGCCGTGGTGGGTAAACGGGGCCGATTTGGGCAAGCTGGAATTCTACAGCTCGCATTCCCTCACCGGACGCGCCAACGGCTGGGCCGGCATCGCACCCGATGGCCGGATTTTCATCTATGCCTTCACCATGTAGCCGCGGTCGCCCGCCACTATCACCGCCCTGTGGAAGAGTCTTGAGAGAAATTTTCCCTCGAAGCCTGACACAACCGCCCGGTTTTGCTTAAGTAAATGCCTGATGCCGCTCGATTCATCCAAGTTCACCCGGTTTGCGCGGTTTCATACCACGCGATGGTCGATGGTCGTGCGCGCGCAAAGCCCGAGCACGGGTGCGGCCGATGCATCGCTCGAGTCGCTGTGCCGGCAGTATTGGCCGCCGCTTTATGCCTACGTCCGGAGCCGCGGCCATCCGCCGCACGACGCCCAGGACCTCACCCAGGAGTTTTTCGCCCGCTTGTTGGAAAAGGGCTGGCTGGCCGCGGCGGAGCGCAGCCAGGGAAAGCTCCGGTCGTTTCTGCTCACCGCGATGAAACGCTTCCTGGCCAACGAATGGGATCGCTCGCAGGCGGCGAAACGTGGCGGTCTGCATGCCATCACCAGCATGGATACCGGGGAGGGCGAGCAGTTGCTGGCAGCCGCCGCCACCTTGCCGGAAGAAACCGGGTTTGACCGCAGTTGGGCGCTCACTGTGCTGAAATCGACACTTCAACACCTCCGCGCCGAATACGAGAAAGCCGGCAAACTCCGCGAATACGAGCGGATCAAACCCGCCCTAACTGCGTTGCGTGGGGAGATCGACTACGACGCCATTGCCGCCGACCTGCGGGTGTTGCCCACCTCGGCCCGGAGCCTGGTCCATCGCCTGCGCAAGCGTTTCCGCGAGTTGTTTCGCGAGGAAGTGGCCGGCACCGTGGCCACGCAGGAAGAAATCGACGACGAAATGCGGGCGCTGATCGCCTCACTGGGCCACGGATGAACGAAAGCCCCGTCAACTCCATTTGTCCGCGTTGCGAGGCACCCCTCGCGACGGCTACCGTCGATGGCTTGTGCGCCCGCTGTCTCGGCGCGCTCAACTTCGACGCGTTCACCACCGTCGATGGCACCGGCGCCCTCCCCGCTTCACCGCCGCCGACTGCTGAAGAACTCGCGCCGTTTTTCCCGCAGTTCGAGATTCATTCGTGCCTCGGCCGTGGCGGCATGGGCGTGGTTTACAAGGTCCGCCAGAAATCGCTCGATCGCTGGGTGGCGCTCAAGTTGCTTTCTCCGGAACGCGCGGCCGACCCTGCATTCGCGCAACGCTTCGCCAGCGAAGCCCGGACCCTGGCGGCCCTGAGCCATCCGCACATCGTCGCCATCCACGACTTCGGCGAGGCCGGCGGCTATTTCTATCTGCTCATGGAATATGTGGACGGCGAAAACCTGCGCCAACTCCTCAAGACGAAACGCCTCACCCCGGCAGAGGCGCTCGCCATCGTCCCGCCGGTGTGCGACGCGCTCCAATGCGCCCACGACCGCGGCATCGTCCATCGCGACATCAAGCCGGAAAACCTCCTCATTGACCGCTCCGGCACCGTCAAAATCGCCGACTTCGGCATCGCCCGTATGATGGCCGAACCGGGTGCCGCCGAGGGAGCGTCCGGCCTGACGGGAGCCCGCCTCGCCGCCTCCACGCTGGCCACCGGCACGCCCGACTACGCGGCACCGGAACAATTGGCCTGCGCCGCCACCGACCACCGCGCCGATATCTACTCGCTCGGCGTCGTGCTCTACGAAATGCTCACGGGCGAGCGGCCCGGAGCCGGCTCCGTGATCGCCCCGTCCCGGCGAGTGCAGGCGGACGCGCGCATCGACGCTTTGGTACTGCAGGCGCTCGCGAACGAACCGGAGCAGCGCTTCGACACCATGGAGGAATTCCGCACCCGCATCGAGCAGGTGCAAGAGGCGTTGGTCCGCCCCCGCCGCAGGGTCCGCCGCGTCACCCTCTGGTTCGCTGCCGCAGCTGTCATTGCCGCCCTCGCTTCCGCCCCCTGGTGGCTGCCGTCGCGACCAACCGGCGAAGCCTCATCCCCCACCGCGCGCGACGCCGCGCTGAGGCAATTCGAGGAGAATCTCACAGCCCTGATCGAGGCCCGCCAGCAGGCCCTGCGGCAAACGCCCAACGGCGATGCACCGCCCGCCGCCCTCGCCGAGGAAATCGCCCGGCTCGAAGCCCTCGATCCCGTTGCTGCCCGTGCCGCGGACGTCTGGTTGCGCCACTCGCGGCTGGGCACAAGGAACGCCTCCAGCACAACGCGCGCCGCCGCCCTGCGGCAATTCGAGGAAAACTTCAACGCCCTGATGGAGGCACGCAAGCAGGCCTTCCTGCAAACACCTGACGGCGGTTCGCCGCCCGCCGCCCTAGCCGCAGAAATCGCCCGGCTCGAAGCCCGCGACCGCGAGCTGCGCGAACTTGTCCGCGGCAGCAAGAGCCCGACGGTCGACAATCCCGCACCGTCTGGTGACGGTGCCCAAGCCCGGTGACGCCAATGCCAGCCAACCATGGGAGCAATGATATTTTGGAATATTTGCAGAAGTCTGCCACAACCGTCTGCGGGTTCTTAAGTAATGGTGAGGACGATACCGCCGGATGGTCCGGCGGCACGATCCGAGGCAGAACAAACAAAAGAAAGTTTACAACATGAGATCAGTCAACAGCCTCATCCTGTCCGCCGCCGTGCTGGCCGCGGTCATTCAGCCTGCCGTTGCTGGCGAAGCCGCAAATGATGGCGCCGCAGCGCTGTCAGCCGAATCCGTGGAGCGCCTTAAAGGCATCGGAGCAGGGTGGTACCAGATTACGCCAACACGCGAGGACGTGCCTCTGGTGCTCCGGGCATTGCAGGACAGGGATTTGACCATCAGCAGCCACGCTTGCCTTGCCGTGGAAAAGATGGCCCCGACGAAGCTGTTCAAGCCGGAAGATATGAAGGCGATCTGGGAAGGTCTGCGCCCCAAGATGCGCAGCCAGCACGACGACACAAGTGAATGGTCCGCACGGGGCGTCGGGGCGCTGGCCCAAGGCACCGAACTCCTCGCTGGCGCGTTCTTAAACGAGGCGTTCGACGAGACATTCTTGATGGTGAGCAGCAACGGCCCGGAGATGCGCCGGCGCGGAGCGGCATTGTCACGCAATCTTGTGAAGTTGCTACCCAAGGACGAGCTTGAGAAACTGGTTCGTGCGCTGCTTGCCAGTCCCGCAGCGACACCGGAGGACCGGATGGCAACGCAAGCGCTCAGCAGTGCCGCGCCCAAAATCGAAACGCAAGCGCTCGCGAATGAGGTGGCGGCGCGGTTGCTTGCCGCAACCAAGGACAATCCGGCACCACAGTTTGGTGAGGTTCGGACATGGCAGGGCCTCGCCTATCTTGCCGGCACGACCAGCAAAGAGACGCGCGAACAGATCATGGGGGCTATTTTGGCGGCGGTCGCAGACAGGCGGTGGGAATATATGGTCACCTCAGGCGTGTATTCGCCGCCAAAGCACGCCGGTGCTGACGCTTTGGCCATCCTGGCGTCGTTTCTGACGCTCGAAGAACTCGAAAAAGCCGAGAAGGCTATTCCGCCTCAGGCCGCAGGGGAAAAGAAGGAGGCGTATGAGTCGAAGTACGCGGCGGCGAAGGCAGCGTTGTCGGCGCGGAAGTTGGTGGTCGAGCACCAGGCGCAACCCGTGGCGCGAGCGGAAGAGGATGTGGCGTTCTTTGAAAAGAAGTATCAGAAGAAAATCACCGGCGTGAAACCGAAGGGCGAGTATCCCGACCCCGACCAGTTCTACTCGGCCATCGGCAAGCAGTTGGGGATTCCCGAGATCGCCTGGAACGCGGCGGCTGGGAAGTTCGGATGGAAGAAGGACGACGGCAAGCATACGTTCACCATGCTGAAAGGCGGACCCACGGCGGGAGGCGGGCAGGGGACATGGGACGTCATGTTCATGCGCTACACGATCAACCCGGACACGAAGAAGCCCGACCCGGCCACCATGCAGCAGGTGATGGTGCAGCTCGACTATGACGGGAACGTCAAGTTTCCCGAGCTTCCCAAAGGAAACCGGATTCTCCCTGACCAGGAATAAGGGATATGGTAGTCGCCAATATACCGATTTACCCCCAAACGGGATTTCTTGATTCTGGAAGGAAGATGGGATCAATGGTAGATTCGTATATTCTTGATCCCCAATGACCAATCCTCAATCCCTCACCGGCCCGATCGTCCCGCCCTCGACGAACTCGGCCTTGGTGAAGCTCTGCCGCCGGTCGTCCTTGCCGTGGCTGACGTTGGCCGTCCAGCGCACGACGCGCCGCAGCGCCGGGCGGAGGTCGTAACGGATGTGGGCGATCGTCGGCTGGCACCAGTCGAATGCCGGTTCTCGGTCGGTGCAGACCAGTGAGACGTGTTGCGGTGCCAGGAGGCCCCGTTGGGCGAGATGCTGCAGCGCCGGGACGAAGAGGGTTGCTTGGTCGAGGATCAGGGCGGTCGGCGCGGTGAGCCGATACAGCTCGTCGAGATGCCGGTGGAACCCCTCGCGGCTGTCGTCCCAGTCCGGCAGGTTGTAGGGGCTGGGAACAATGCCGTGCGCCGCCAGTTCGTCGAGGAACCCGCGCTCGAAGCGGCCCACCTCCATCGCGGGCATGTCCCGGCGCTCGAGCAGCACGATGCGCCGGTGGCCGTGCGCGATCAACGCCCGGGTGGCGGCACGCAGGGGCGGCACCATGTCGGGGCAGACCCCCGCCAGCGGCAGCCCGATGTGGCGCCCGAACAGCGCGAACGTCGGCACCGGCTGCGCCGCGAACCACTCGAGCACCTCGCGTGAACCCGCGCAAACGATCCACGCGTCGGCCTCGGTCTTCGCCACCAAGCGCGCCACCCGCCGCACCTCCATCCCCAGCTCCTGCAAGGATTTCGCGGCGAAGAACGGGCGGTGGCCCGCCACTTCCAACTGGCGCTGCAATTCGAACATGTAGCCCCCGGATATCAGCTCAAGCGGCCCGTAATCCAGAATCGCCACCCGCAACGGATGCACCGGCCGGTCATCGGGCACCGCGATCCGCCGCCGCCGGCCCGCCCCCTGCGGCACCAGCACACCCTCCCCTTCGAGCAACTGCAGCGCCGCTTCCATCGTGTTGCGGCCGACCCCCAACTCCGCCGCCAGCCGGTCCCCCCCGGGCATCCGCCCGCCCCACTCCCCGCGCCGCAGCGCCTGCCGCAGCCACGCCGCCACCTGCTCGGTAGCCGTCAACACACGCAAGGGTTCCATGCCCGCCATACTGTCTGGTCCCAGGGGTGGTTGTCGAGAAAGAAAATTCTTGCGGCTTTCGCGGGGCGGGGCTTGGTTGTCACCGGCTCTGCAAAAACACCGCTTTTCCGCTCCCCGTTTTCCGAACCCACCAACCGCCGAAACACCGCACCGCATGAATGGATTGATGATTGCCGATTGATGATTGCCGATAGATGATTGCCGATAGATGAAGTGCCTGAATGGGGCGCATTCTTTATCAGAAATTCAAAATGTCCTCTGTCCTCTGTCCTCCAACCCTTTCGCTTCCCTTCCACCGACAACCGACAACTCTTCCTCTTCCCATCAAAAATCCTCAATCATCAATCAACATCTCTTCCACCCATGCATCGAATTGTAGCGGCGCTCTATGAGCGTCGATGCGGAAGCGGAGGCGCGAAGCTCTGCTCTATCGATTCCTCCGGCCGACGGTCATAGACCGCCGCTACAATGCATCTCTTCCTCTACGCCACTCCACAATCCACAATCAGCAATCAGCAATCAGCAATCAGCAAACAACCTCTAACAACAACCAAACCATGAAAACAACCAAGATCATCAAACCTCTAGGAAATTCCCTCAAACCCCTCGCCCTCGGCGCCGGAATCCTCGCCGCCTTGCTGCTGGGCGTTCCATCAGCGTGGGCGAGCACGGCAAGTGTCTCGGGTAAATGGGACGACCCCGCCACCTGGGGGGGAGCGGATGTGCCGACCAGCGTGGATCCAGTAATCATCAACTCCGGTATCACGGTCAACGTGCCAGCCGGTGTTGCCGCGGAATGCACCGACCTCACCGTGGGCGGTGCCGCAACGTCGATTATCCTCGACGATGCCACCTCATCATTGGTGGCCAGCGGCAATGTGCTGGTTGATAGACCCAACGTTACCGGCAACATCAATCAGATCAACGTGGGAGCCGGCACGTTCTCAGCGGGCTCGCTGGTCTTGGGAAGCACGGCCTCCACGACTGGCAGCACGCGGAAGACCGACCTCCTCATTGCCACCGGAACCGCCACGATCACGGGCAACCTTACCACCTATGCGGATGCTGCCCGCATCACGATTTCCGGCGCGGGAATCCTTAGCGTGGGCGGCTTATTCACATGGACGGTGAGCGCCCCGACCTTCACGCTTGCGGCAGGCAGCACCGTGAATTACAGCGGGGCTGCACAGCCCATCGCGGCGACGGCGCAAAGTTATTACGCTGGCGATGATCGCACGCCCGTTCATGCCATTGATGGCAGTGGCATGACCCCGAACAGCCCGGTCATCACCAGTTCGACCTGCGGCATCGGACCCAGTGGCAATATGTGGCTGAGTAATGGTATCCAGGACACCTGGATCACGTTCGACCTGGGCAGCGTCCAAACCATCGCCGGGTTCCACCTTTGGAACTACAATGAAAACTCCAGCCCTGGAGAGTATAGACGAGGCGTGAAGACTGCGGGCATTTACGCCGGCACGAGCCTGCCGGCCGATGGGAGTTCCTACGCCGCGGCCGGACCTGACTGGGTGGGGGGCACGCTGGTGGAGAATATGACCCTCACCATGGCGCCCGGGACCACCGGATACGCTGGAGAAGACTACACCTTCACCACCCCGGTCACCACCCGGTATCTGCAAATCTACGTCACCTCAAACTTTGGCTTTGATAACTACACCGGTATTTCCGAAATCAGGTTTATCCCTGCGGCAAGGATTCTCAGCTTCGGGTCCAACATCGCCGGAAGCAGTGCCGTCATTGACCCGGTTGTTGGAGGCGCGGCCAACATCGTCTGGACCGTGCCGTATGCGCCGTATGGCGAGGCGGGGGGGGCAGCGCTGGTCGCGGCCCTCGCGCCTGAATTCACGCTCTCCTCCGGGACCTGCACTGATCAAACCAGCGGTGTCGCTCCCGTCAGCCCGGCCTTTCCCGGTCCGGTGACCTACACCGTCACCGACGCGACCCCGCCGGGCATCACCAACACCTATACCGTGACGGCCACCGTGACCCCCGCTAGCACGGCCTGTGACATCACGGCCTTCAATGCCAACTTCCCCGGAAGCAGTGCCACCATCAGCACCTTGACTGACACCACTGGCACCGTGGTCGTGCATGTTCCGTATGGCACGGCGGAAGAGCAAGTGGCTGCCCTCGCGCCCAGCTACACGCTGTCTCCGTTTGCCACCCCCCCCGTAGTCAACCCGGTCTTAAGCCTCACCACTCCGGCGGTTTACACCGTCACCGCCCAGAGCGGCGCCACCAAGGACTACACCGTGACGGTCGTAGCCAATGCCTCCGTGACCTACGATCTCGGGGACCATGGGGACTCCGCGACCTGGACGACAGTACCGCCTGGCAAAGACGCTATGTTGCCTTGGATCGCGAAGGGATCTCTGTCCACCGACTCGTTTTTGAGGTCGCTTTCAGTAAATGTGACTTTGGAGGCCAGAGCCGGGGGTGATACCAGCAGGAATGCGGATGAAATCGTAGCTTACGTCGATGACTTGGCGGGTGGTCCCGGCCTTCTGCAAGTCGGTGGCTACTGGCCAATCGACCCCAACCCCCCCGGCATTTATACGGATGTGTGTTTGTTTACAGCTTTTGGGACTGGTTGGGCCAAAACCGACGGTGTCGGGGGCAAGGCGGTGGACACGAAAACCTCTGCTGTCAACTGGCCAAGCCTCGGTGACGTTGATCTTGGCACCTGTCAATTGTCTATCGGAAACCTCAGTTACGTAATGGCATGGTCGGGAACGATGACCGTCGAGTATGACGGAGCGGGCAACGACATCGTGACCTTTGGTCTCCCGGGCAATCCCGCCGCCTTTACTGGCGGGAACACCATCGCCTTGACTGTGCCGTGGACGATTGGCCAAGGGCCCTTCGCCCCCAGCTTCAAAATGTCCGACGGCGCGACCTGCCAAGTGAATACCCAACCGGTTGTCAGCGGCTTGACCTTGATCAACTTCACCGAGCCCGTGGTTTACACCGTCACCCCCCAGGGCGGCGGCACCCCCAAGGACTATACCGTGACCGTCACCGTGGACCCCGCCAGCCCGGCCTGTGACATGCTGACCTTCAATGCCAACCTCGCCGGCAGCAGTGCCATCATCACCACGAGTCCCACCGCAGGCACGGTGGTCGTGAGTGTTCCGCTTGGCACGACGGAAGCGGAAGTGGCGGCCCTCGCGCCCAGCTACACGCTGTCCGCGTTTGCCACGTGTCCACGACCCAACCCCGGCGTCCCCACCCCTGCCTTAAGCCTCACCACTCCGGTGGATTACCTCGTCACCGCCGAGGATACAGGCGTCTCCAAGACCTACACCGTGACGGTCATCGTGTCCCCCTGGACCTTCAGCGCGTGGACGGGCGACGCGGATTCTGGAATCACCAGTGCTTCCCCATACACCGTGGCCGTGAACTGTAACGGAGCTGCGGTATCCGTGAACGGAGTTGCCTTTGAGGCGCATGCCCTCTCCGGGGCCAACTTCTCGATCGGGGGAGACGCTTATGGATGGGGCCCCGATGGTGCCCCTAACGTCACCGGTGACAGCTTGACGCTGGCGAACTCCTTCATCTACGGCGGGAATCCCCGCACCGTGACGCTCACCAATCTCACGCCGGGGGCAACGTATGAGACCAGCTTGTTCGCCTTCGGATTTGACGCCGACCCAGTCCGCAGCCAGACATTCGCGTCCGGCAGCGATAGCCGCGTGCTGGACCAGGATCTTTACGGGCAGAATAACGGCATCCGGATTGCTTACACGTTTGTCGCCGACTCCTCCGGCGAGAAGGGATTGACGATCACCCCTGTTGACGGCGGCTATACCTTCCACCTGTCTGCGCTGGCCAATCGGATGGTGGTGGCGACCCCGTACGCCACCTGGGCCATTGCCAATGGCATCCCCGGCGAGCCCCCCACCGGTGACTTCGACAACGACGGCTTGACCAACCTGATGGAATACGCCCTCGGCAAGGATCCCAAGCTCTCCAGCCAGCCAGCAGGTGAGTTGAGCGGCAAGGTGATCACCTTCACCAAGGGGGCTGAGGCCATTGCCAACGGCGACGTCTCATGGGTCATCGAGCAATCCCTCGACCTCGGACTAATCGACCCATGGACTGATGTCGTCACCCAGGCTGCGGGCAACCCTGATGCCACGATCTCCTACACCCTGCCCGATGGCGTGTTAGGAGGCAAGGTCTTCGCCCGCCTGGCCGTGACGATGCCGTAAGGAGATAGTGGATCGTGGATAGAAGATCGAAGAAGAGACATCCACAATCCCCAATCCTCAACTAGCACCTCTTCCACCCATGCATCGAATTGTAGCGGCGCTCTATGAGCGTCGATGCAGCAGCGGAGGCGCGAAGCTCTGCCTGGCGATACCGACGACCGCGTCGGTCATAGACCGCCGCTACAATGCATCTCTTCCTCTGACTTCTGACCTCTCATACGAACCTCCACATTCTCACGCACCTCGCCACCCTCGTCCTGGCCGTTTGCACGCTCGCGGCCGGACCGGCCGCCCGCGCCGCTACAGTCACTGCTTCAGGCACCGTGAACTGGAGCACCCTGACGGGTGGATCCGGCGCAGGGGGCCAGCCAAATGCCAGCGGCACGGTGAGCGTCAGCAGCGGTGCCACACTTACCGTGGATACCACTGCGACCTGCGGTGCGCTTACTTACGTCGCACCGGCTAGCGGGGCAAGCGGCACGGTGACCATTAGTGGCAAAATTATGATCTCCAATTCACCCATCCATGAATCCCGCCGGAAATGCCTCTCCGCATCCGCCGGACGACAGACGCCGCGCTTCGCTTGAAGCCGATTGATGAGTTATGATTTCTGCATCGCAATGAAAAACAAAAACGGAGAATTAGTCACAAAGCAGATCATCGCCCCGCTGTCCCTGGCCGTCCTCATGGCGGTCCCTCCCGCGCATGCAGACGATACAAACCAAATGAAAACATGGATTGCGAAAGCGGCGCAAGGCGACCTCCGC